>JBQGEI010000320.1:0-7531 GCA_052039535.1 Pseudoxanthomonas sp. | reverse complement strand
ACCGGTCGCGTTGGCCGTGGCGGCTGCTGGCCGGAATCCACGTGGTCGCGGTGCTGCTGCTGTGCGTGACGGCGTACCGGCTGCACGGGGCTCATTGCGAGAATTTCGGGTGCATCGGCACCGGCATCGCCTGGTTCGCCTGGGCCTGCACGTCGGCGCTGACGCTGTGCGCCGGCCTGGTGGCGCGCTGGCGCCTGGCGGGGACGGCAGGGAGCCGGGTCACCGGCCTCGCGCTGGGGGTGCAGCTGCTGGCGTGCGCCTGGCTGCTGTGGCGCTGGCTGGCCGCCGGCCCACTGGCGGCCGGCGCCTGAGCCAGGCCGGCGGTGGCGCCGGCGGATCCGGTTGCCGGCGCGGCGGTTCCGATGCTCAGGCGGGCGGCTGGCGCAGCAGCGGGTTGTCCCAGCCCGGACGGGGAGCGAAGCGGTCGCCATGGCGAGCCTGCAGGGTCTTCAGTTTCTCCAGCAGGATCTCCGCACCGGTGGTGCGGATGTACTGGATCGGGCCGCCCCGGAACGGGGCGAAGCCGGTGCCGAAGATCACGCCGGCGTCGAGCAGGTCGGCATCGTCGACCACGCCGTCGTGCAGGCAGGCCACCGCCTCGTTGAGCAGCGGCAGGACCAGGCGGTCCTCCAGGTCGGACGGGGCCTGGTAGCCCTGCGGCACCTCCGGCTTGACCGGCTTGCTGCCCTTGTCGGTCTTCTCCCACTTGTACAGGCCCTGGCCGTCCTTCTTGCCGCGCCTGCCGGGCTCGACCGCGGACAGCGCCGCCGGCAGCTGCAGCCCGAGGAACGGCGACAGCTCCGCGCCCACGCCCTGGGCCACGTCCAGCCCGACGGTGTCGATCAGCTCGATGGGGCCCATCGGCATGCCGAACTTCACCGCGGCCTTGTCGATCACCGCGCCGGGGATCCCCTCGGCGTAGGCGTGCGCGGCCTCGAGCATGTACGGGAACAGCACGCGGTTGACCAGGAACCCGGGGGTGCCGGCCACCGGCACCGGGAACTTGTCCAGCGCCTTGCAGAACGCGGCCAGGCGCTGCGCGGTGGACGGATCCAGGCCGTCGTGGCGCACGATCTCCACCAGCGGCATCTGCGCCACCGGGTTGAAGTAGTGCAGGCCGGCGAACTGCGCCGGGCGCCCGATGTGGCCGCGCAGCTCGTCCAAGGGGATCGAGGAGGTGTTGGTGACCAGCAGCGCGTCCGGTTTCATGCGTGGCTCCAGCGACCGGTACAGCTCGCGCTTGGCCTCCGGGTTCTCGATGATCGCCTCGATCACCAGGTCGGCCCGGGCCACGCCATCGCCGGCCAGGTCGCCCTGCAGGCGCGCGGCCACCGCCGGCCGCTGGGCCGCGTCCTTCACCCGCTTGGCGAACAGCTCCTGGGCCCGGGCCAGCGCGGCGTCGATGAAGCGCTGCTCGCGATCCTGCAGGGTGACGGTGAATCCCTTGTAGGCCGCCCAGGCAGCGATGTCGCCTCCCATGACCCCGGCGCCGACCACGTGCACGTGCGCAATCCCATGATCCTTGCCGCCCAGCCCCTTGAGCCGCTCGCTGAGGAAGAAGATCCGGATCAGGTTGCGCGCGGTGGGGCTGGCGGCCAGCTTGACCACCGCGCGCCGCTCGGCGTCCAGGCGCGCCTGGATGCCGGCACCGCCACTGCGCTCCCAGGTGCTGATCAGGGCATAGGGTGCGGGGTAGTGCTCCTTCCTCGCCTTGCGCGCGACCTGCTTGGCCATCTGCGGCGCGAGGATCTTCCGCGCCGGCCAGGTGTTGGTCGCCCAACCCTTGAAGCGCTGGCCGAACGGACGCTCCAGGCCCTTCAGCGCCAGCGCCGCGGCGGTGTCCTCGAGCACGGCCGGCTCGGCCAGCTTGTCGACCAGGCCGATGTTGCGCGCGGCCCTGGCGGCCAGGCGGCGGCCGGTGAGCATCATGTCCATCGCCGCCTGGGCGCCGACCAGGCGCGGCAGGCGGGCGCTGCCGCCCCAGCCCGGGAAGATGCCCAGCTGGGTCTCGGGCAGGCCGATGCGGGTGGACGGGTCGTTGCTGGCCACGCGGTAGTCGCAGGCCAGCGCCAACTCCGTGCCGCCGCCCATGCAGAATCCGTGGATCGCCGCCACGGTGGGGCAGGGCAACTCGGCGACCTTCTGGAACACGGCCTGGCCGCGCCGGATCGCATCGTTCACCGTGCCCCTGCGGTCGAACTCCTGGAACTCCTTCAGGTCGGCGCCGGCGATGAAGCCGCCGGCCTTGGCCGACCGGAACACCACGCCCCTGGGCGGGTCGATCGCCAGCCGCTCGACGATGTCGCCCAGCTCGATCAGCACGTCCTGCGACAGGGCGTTGACGGCCGCGCCGGCGCGGTCCAGCGCCAGCACCACGATGCCGTCTTCGCGCCGCGTCGCCTGCCAGTGGCTGAATCGGAGTCCGTCGAGGCCTGGGAGCATGGCAAGAACCATCCGGTTGTGTATGGAGGGGCGGCTATCATCCCGAGGTTGTTTCCGCCGCGTCAAATCCAGGTGCGGCCGCGTGGAGGCGGCCGCAGGCGACCGTAAGCGCGCGGCGGTTAAGTTCCTGCATCCGGTGCCGGCACGTCACAATGCAGGCTTCCGGCAAGCGGCCCACGCCAGGCTGCTGAACTTTCCCCGGCAATGGCGGTCACAGGGCACGGCCGCAGCCGCGCCGACAGGAGTACGGCCCGGCATGGCCGATGCAACGCAAAAGGATCCACCCCAGGAACTGGACCTCGAACTGGTCCGGCGCGTGCAGCGCGGCGACTCGTCCGCGTTCGACCTGCTGGTGCGCAAGTACCAGCATCGGATCACCGGCCTGATCGGCCGCTACGTCGCCGACTGGAGCGAGTGCCAGGACGTCGCCCAGGACACGTTCGTCCGCGCCTACCGCGCGATCGGCAACTTCCGTGGCGACTCGCAGTTCTATACGTGGCTCCACCGGATCGCAGTGAACACCGCCAAGAACCACCTGGTCGCGCACAACCGGCGCCCGCCCACCGGCGACATCGACGTCAGCGACGCCGAGCAATACGACGTCGGCAGCCGCCTGCGCGACACCGACACCCCCGAGCGCGAGGCCATGCGCGAGGAGCTGGAGCGGACGGTGATGAAGGCGGTGGATGCGCTGCCGGAGGAGCTCCGGGCCGCCATCACCCTGCGCGAGGTGGAGGGGCTGAGCTACGAGGAGATCGCGCAGAAGATGGATTGCCCGATCGGAACGGTGCGCTCGCGCATCTTCCGCGCCCGCGAAGCGATCGACGCTGAACTTCGGCCGCTGCTCGAGGTCCAAAGCGCTACCCGAGAACGAAACAGGTCATGAGCCAGGACATCCGCCCCCGCGGCGCCGCCGGCGCCGGCAGCCCCATCGACGCCGCCGGCGTCGACCGGCTTGAACTCCACCACCGGCAACAGCTGTCGGCACTGGTCGATGGCGCGCTGGCCCCGGACGAAGCGCGCTTCCTGCTGCGTCGCCTCGAACACGACCACGAGCTGGCGGGCAGTTTCGAGCGCTGGCAGCTGTACGGGCAGGCCATGCGCGGCCAGCTTGGTGGCATGGCGTCGCCCGGTTTCGCCGCCGCAGTGGCCGCGGCGGTGCGCGAGCAGCCGCTGGCGGCCACCGGCACGGGCGATGGCCCGCGGCGCGGCTGGATGCGATGGGGCGGTGGAGGCGCCGCGCTGGCCGCTTCGGTGGCCGTCGTGGTCCTGTTCATGGGCCAGACGCGCGGACCGGCTCCCACGCTGGATGCCACGGCTCCGACGGTAGCGACCGCTTCCGGCGCAGGCGCGCCGGGCGCGACCCCTTCGGCTTCGTCCGGTGCGTCCACTCCACTGGCCGCGGCAGTGCCCGAGGCGCCTGCCGTCGCCGTCACCGGGCCGGCTGCGGATGCTCCGGCACGGCCTTCCCGCCGTCCGGCCGTGCAGCCGGTGGTGCGTGAACCACTGCGCGCCGTGGCGTCGGTCCCGGCTCCGTCCAGGCCCGTGCGCACGGCCGCCCCAGCGGCGGACGTGCAGCCGGCTGTGCCGTTTGCCGGCGTGGCGACGGCCCAGGATCCGTTCGCCTCCGTCGCTCCGCTCGCGGCGCGCCCGTGGCCCCGCGCAGCGCTGCCGCAGTCCGCCGCATCCGGCGCGTTCACGGCCCGCTTCGACGAGCCGCGTTCGGAGGAGCGTGCCCGCCCGTTCTATCCGTTCGAGCCCGCCTTGCCGGAGGCGGATAGTCCGGCAACGTCCGGTCCGGTGCCCCCGGCGGCGCCCGGCGTCGATATGCCTTCGCGCTGACGGCGTCCCGCGCCGTCGCATCCCTGTCCGTCCGGCCTGCCTCCGCGGGCAGGACGGCCGTGTCCCCGATCCCCATGCAAACGATGAGGTCCCCTACATGACTGCACGCGTGCGCACTCCCCTCCTGGCTGCCCTGGCCCTGGCCCTTCCGCTGTCGGCCTGCGCGCGGGAGCCATCGGCGCCTGCCGCCGCCCCCGCGGTCGCGGCGGCTGCCGCTGCCAGCCCGGCCACGGCCGCGCCTGCCGCGCCCCTGGTCTCGGGCCTGCCCGATTTCACCCGCCTCGTGGAGCAGGTGACCCCCGGGGTGGTCAACATCGAGGCGCGGATCGGCGCCCGCACGGCCGCGCGCGGGATGCCGGGCGAGGAGGAGATCCCGGAGATCTTCCGGCGCTTCTTCGGCCCGGGCTTCGGCATGCCGGGGCCGGATGGCGGCGGCCCCTCCCCGGGCGGACGCTCGGTCGGTTCCGGCTTCCTGATCGGCGACGGCTACATCCTCACCAACCACCACGTGGTCGACGGGGCGGAGGCGATCACCGTGCGCATGTCCGACCGGCGCGAGATGCAGGCCAAGGTCGTGGGCAGCGACGAGGGCTACGACGTGGCCTTGCTGCGGCTGGAGGGCAAGGATGCCGGCAGCCTGCCGGCCCTGCGACTGGGCAACTCCGCGGCGTTGCGTCCCGGGCAGTGGGTCGTGGCGATCGGCTCCCCGCTGGGGCTGGAACAGTCGGTGACCGCCGGTATCGTCAGCGGCCTGGGGCGCAGTGGTGGCGCCGGGCAGCAGTACGTTCCGTTCATCCAGACCGACGTGGCGATCAACCGCGGCAATTCCGGCGGGCCGCTGCTGAACACCTCCGGCGAGGTGGTCGGGATCAACTCGCAGATCCTGAGCAACTCCGGTGGCTACATGGGGGTGAGCTTCGCCATCCCGATCGACCTGGCGATGGACGCGGCCGAGCAGATCAAGAAGAGCGGCAAGGTCAGCCGCGGCATGCTGGGCGTGGTCGTCGAGCCGATCGACGCCGGCAAGGCCAAGGCCCTCGGCCTGGCCAGCAGTGCCGGCGCCCTGGTCAACAGCGTCGAGCCGGACAGCGCCGCGCAGAAGGGCGGGGTGGAGATCGGTGACGTGATCGTGGCCGTCAACGGCCAGTCCATCAACAGCAGCAGCGACCTGCCGCCGGCGATCGGCATGCTGCCCCCCGGCAGCAAGGTCCGCCTGGAAGTGCTGCGCGATGGCCGCAAGCGCGAGCTGGCGGTAACCCTGGGCGAGCTGCCCGGCGAGGCGCAGCGCCCGGCCGTCCGGGCCGCGGCGGCCGTGGCGTCGCCGGCCGGCCGGATCGGCCTGCGCGTGGCCGACCTGGACGCCGCGGCGCGGCGCCAGCTCGGGCTGGGCAATGGCGAGGGCGTGCGCATCACGGGCTTGGACGGCGCCGAGGCGCGCGAGGCCCGGCTGCGTCCGGGCATGGTGATCCTCCAGGTGGGCCGCACCCGGGTCGGCAGCGCGGCGGCCCTGGAGCGCGAACTGGCCGCGGCCGGCGAGGGCGACGCGGTGATGCTGCTGGTACGGGATGCGTCCGGCACCAACAGCTTCGTGGCCCTGACCGTGGGGGCCAAGTAACCCTGCGCGGCGCCCGGCCAGCATGGCCGGGCGCCGTTCCTGCAGGCGGTGCGGCCGGCCGTCCGCGGCGTCCGTGAACCGGTCCCCGGCGTGCGATAATCCGCCGTTACCCGACGACGGCACGAGACCGCCGCCCCACATGTCTGCAGAATCCATGCGGTTCATCCGCAACTTTTCCATCATTGCCCACGTCGACCACGGCAAGTCGACCCTCGCCGACCGCATCATCCAGCTGTGCGGCGGCCTGACCGAGCGCGAGATGGAAGCGCAGGTGCTGGACAACAACCCGATCGAGCGCGAGCGTGGGATCACGATCAAGGCGCAGTCGGTGTCGGTGCCCTATACCGCGCGCAACGGCCAGACCTACCACCTGAACTTCATCGATACTCCCGGCCACGTGGACTTCTCCTACGAGGTCAGCCGTTCGCTGGCCGCCTGCGAGGGCGCGCTGCTGGTGGTCGATGCCGCCCAGGGCGTGGAAGCGCAGTCGGTGGCCAACTGCTACACCGCGGTGGAGCAGGGACTGGAGGTGGTGCCGATCCTCAACAAGCTCGACCTGCCGACCGCCGACATCGAGCGTGCCAAGGCCGAGATCGAGGCCGTCATCGGCATCGACGCCACCGACGCGGTGGCCGTCAGCGCCAAGACCGGGCTGAACGTGGTCGAGGTGCTGGAGGCGATCGTGCACCGCATCCCGCCGCCGGCCCCGCGGGAGACCAACAAGCTGCAGGCGCTGATCATCGACTCCTGGTTCGACAACTACCTTGGCGTGGTGTCGCTGGTGCGGGTGATGCAGGGCGAGGTGAAGTCGGGCGACAAGCTGCTGGTGATGTCCACCGGACGCACCCACCAGGTCGACGGCGTGGGCGTGTTCACCCCCAAGCGCAAGGTCACCGGCAAGCTGTCGGCGGGCGAGGTGGGCTGGATCACCGCCTCGATCAAGGACGTCCATGGCGCCCCGGTAGGCGACACGCTGACCCTCGCCGGCGACCCTGCGCCCGAGGCGCTGCCGGGCTTCCAGGAAATGCAGCCGCGCGTGTTCGCCGGCCTGTTCCCGGTCAATGCCGAGGACTACCCGGACCTGCGCGAGGCGCTGGACAAGCTGCGCCTGAACGACGCGGCCCTGCGCTTCGAGCCGGAAAGCTCCGAGGCGATGGGTTTCGGCTTCCGCTGCGGCTTCCTCGGCATGCTGCACATGGAGATCGTCCAGGAGCGCCTGGAGCGCGAGTACGACCTGGACCTGATCAGCACCGCACCGACGGTGATCTACGAGGTGCTCAGGACCGACGGCACGGTGATGCCGCTGGACAACCCGGCCAAGCTGCCGCAGGCCAACCTGGTCCAGGAGGTCCGTGAGCCGATCATCCGCGCCAACATCCTCACCCCCGAGGCCTACATCGGCGCCATCATCAAGCTGTGCGAGGACAAGCGCGGCGTGCAGCTGGGCATCCAGTACATGGCCAGCCAGGTGCAGATCAGCTACGAGCTGCCGATGGCCGAGGTGGTGCTGGACTTCTTCGACAAGCTGAAGTCGGTCAGCCGCGGCTACGCCTCGCTGGACTACCACTTCCTGCGCTTCGACGCCGGCCCGTTCGTGCGCGTGGACACGCTGATCAACGGCGACCGGGTCGA
>JBQGEI010000319.1:0-11476 GCA_052039535.1 Pseudoxanthomonas sp. | reverse complement strand
GCCGGCGGCGGGCCGGGCGGGGTGCCGGTGGCCGGTTCCAGCCGCAGCGACAGCCGCGCCGGGCCGCCCGGGCGCGCCAGGACCAGGGCCAGGCCGAGCAGGCCGCGGGTGTCCAGCACATCGGCCAGCGGACCGGTGGCGGCGCCGTCGTAGCCGACCAGCAGCACCGCCGGCGCCCCGGCCTCCAGCTGGGCGAGGGCCTCCACCAGGCCCATCGCGAAGGTGCCGTCGCCGGCGCTGATCGCCGTGGCCGGTTCCATCGCCGCGGTACCGATGGTCCAGTAGCCGGCGGCGGCGTTGTGCACCGAGTTGTGGAACCGGATCGGCGACACCTCGGCCGGTGCCCGCGCCAGGGTCTCGCACAGGTGGTCGGTGATGCCCAGGTCGCCGTAGGTCGACGCGAACACCGACGGCAGCGTGGACGGGTCGCGCCCGGCCGCCTCGCAGGCCGCCTGCGCCGCCTGCAGTGCCACCAGCACCGTGTCCGGCGCGCGGCGGCGCTCGTTCGGCGGCAGCAGCGCCGGCGCCGGCCGGGCCGGCGCGGCTTCGGGCGCCGGTGCGCCGCGGCGCGCGCCGACGAAGGCCTCCCACGAGGGAAGCCCCGGCGCCCACAGGCCGATGCCTTCGATCACCGCGGTCAGGGGTGTGGTCATGGGCGGGAGAACACCAGGGAACAGTTGTTGCCGCCGAAGCCGAACGCGTTGTTCATGGCGTGGGTGATCGGGCGCTGGTCGTTGTCGAAGCGGATCTGCGGGCCGCAGGCCGGATCGGGCACGGTGCTGTTGAGGATGCCGGGCAGCAGCCCGTGCTCGAGCGCCAGCAGCGCGAACACGCTTTCCACGATGCCGGCCGCGCCCAGGGTGTGGCCGGTCCAGCCCTTGGTGGAACTGGCGTGCAGGCTATCCGGGAACAGCGCCGCCACGGCCGCCGCCTCGACCCGGTCGTTGGCCGGAGTGGCGGTGCCGTGCAGGCTGAGGTAACCGATCGAACCGGCCGCCAGTCCCGCGCGGGCCAGGGCGTCCTGCATCGCGCGCCGGGCCCCCAGGCCTTCGGGATGCGGGGCGGACATGTGGTGGGCATCGCTGGACTCGCCGTAGCCGGCCAGCCAGGCACGTACCTGGCCGGCCCCGGCATCGCGCTCGAGCAGGGCGAAACCGGCGGCCTCGCCCAGCGACAGCCCGTCGCGGTCCGCGTCGAACGGCCGCGCCGGCCGGGCGGACACCAGCTGCAGCGCGTTGAAGCCGTACAGCACGCTGCCGCACAGGGTGTCCACGCCGCCGACGATCGCCGCATCCGCCAGCCCGGCCTGCAGCAGGCGCGCGGCGTGGGCGAATACCTTGGCGCTGGACGAGCAGGCGGTGGCCACGGTCAGGCACGGGCCGCCGGCGCCGGTGGCGAGGCGGACGAAATCGGAGATCGCGTGCGGCGAGTGCACCTTCAGGCCGGCCAGGTCGGCGGGGAAGTGGCCCTCCTCCAGCCGGGTGTAGGCGGTCTCGGTCTCGCCGATGCTGGAAGTGGAGGTGCCGATCACCACCGCCACGCGGTGGGCGCCGTGGCGCCGGACGGCCTCGGCGGCGGCCTCGGCGAACCGGTCCTGTTGCAGCCCCAGCCACGCCAGCCGGTGGTTGCGCGAGCGCCAGCCGTTGAGCGCGGGCGGCAGCTCGACCGCCTCCACGCCCTCCACCCGGCCGATCCAGCATTCCAGGTCCAGCCCCGGCAGGTCGTTGGGACGCAGGCCACTGCGCCGTCCTTCCAGCGCCTGGTACTGCGCCTGTACGCCCGGCCCCAGGGCGGTCGTGGCCGTGAAGGCGGTGATGGCCAGGGGCGTGATCGGCGCCGGAAGGGAATGGTGAGCCAAGACAGGTACGGGTGGCGGCAGGCGCGCGAGTATAGCCACAGCGCTTGTTGCGGCCGCGTGGGCACGCGTCCTTGACCAAGATGAACGCTGCCGCGTGCTTCCTCACCTGCAACATTTACTCCACAATCCTTCGGTTCCTACGTTCCTTCAGGGCCGGGCGCGAAACGCGCGCATGCACGCCTACGTCTACAAGAGCCGCCGCCGCGCGGACACCTACGTCTTCCTCGCCGAACGCGACGGAACCGGCCGCCTGCCCGTTGCCGTGGCCCAGGGACTGGGCGAGCTGGAGTTCGTGCTCGAAGTCGCACTGACGCCGGGCCGGCGCCTGGCCCGCGCCGATGCCGACGTGGTGCGGACCAACCTCGCCGCCCAGGGGTTCCACGTGCAGTTCCCGCCGCTACCCGGCACCGAAGGCGCCCGCGATGGCTGAGCCCGTCGTGGCCTCCACCCGGCCGCTTCCGGTCCCGGCGCTGCTGGCGGCCGGCGTGCTGCTGGCGCTGCTGGCCGGTGCCGGCGGCGTGGTCGCGCTGCTGGCCGGGCTGGTAGCGCAGCCGCTGCTCGGCCTGGGGGTGTCGCTGTGGCGCCATCGGCGCCCGTCTCCGGTGTCGCTTCGACAGGCCGCCACCGCGCTGCCGCCGCTGCTGCTGGCATGGGGCGCCGGCCTGGGGCTGGCCGGCCTGCTGCTAGCCTGGCCGCTGCAGGCCCTGCAGGCGCGCGCCAGCCTGGGCGCGGCGCTGGGCACCAGCGCCATGGCCGCGCTGCTGGTGCTGGCACTGTGGCGTACCTGGCCGGTATGGCGCGCGCTGGAGGTCGAGGGCGGCGCGCCCCTGGCACTGTGGCGGCGGCTGCCACGGCAGCAGGTGGACAGCTGGGCCGGGCTCGGTGCGGCGCTTGCGATCGCCCTGGTGCTGGGAGGCTGGCTGCTGCTGGCCTGGCCCGGGCTGCTGGGCGATGGCGCCCGCTGGGGCCTGGCGGCCGTATGGGCGGCGGCGGGCATTCCGCTGCACCTGTGGCTGCAGCGGACCCCGGCGCCGGCCGAACAGGCCGCACCGCTGGATTTCCTCGCCGCCACCGAGCTGGTGCAGTCCGCGCCCGAAGCCCTGCCGCCGGCGCCGGAAGATCCGGTCGCGCTGGTCCAGGCGCTGTATGCCGCCGCCCGCGGCGGGCGGGTGGACCATGCCCTGCAGCTGCTGGAGGCCGGTGCCGATCCGCACGCGCCGCCGCCGGAGGATGGCCGCGACCGCCGCAGCCTGCCGGTGCTGGCCGCGGTACTGCCGGACCTGCGCCTGCTGCGCGCATTGATCGCCCGCGGCATCGACCTGAACCCTGGCGACGGCACCGGGCCGCTGCTGGCCGCCACCCGCGACAGCTGGCACGGGCGCCCCGAGGCGGTGATGACCCTGCTGGCCAACGGGGCCGATCCGCGCATCACCGACGCCGAGGGCAACACGCCCCTGCACCATGCCGCCCGCAGCACCGATCCGGGCGTGGCGGCGCTGCTGCGCGATGCGGCCGCCGAACTGGACGTGCCCAACCACGATGGCCTGTCGCCACTGGGCGTGGCCTGCGCGGCGGGCAACTGGCGCCTGGCCCGGTTCCTGCTCGAACGCGGCGCCCGACCCGAGCCGGCAGGCGGACAGCCGGCGCTGCTGGCAGCCGCCAGCTGCGACGAGGACGACCCGGCCGGGGTCCAGCTGCTGCTGAAGTTCAAGGCACGCGTGGGCAGCGCCGGGCGCGGCGGACGCACCGCGCTGCACGAGGCGGCGCTGGCCGGCCACGCCGGCGTCGCAGCCGCACTGCTGGCCGCCGGCGCCGACCCGCACCGCGCCGACGAGGCCGGCCGCACGCCCTGGCTGGAAGCCGCGCGCGGCCTGCACGCGGAGGTCCTCGAACAGCTGCTGGCCGCCGGCGTGGACGTGGCGGTGGCCGACGCCCAGGGCCGCAACGCCCTGATGCTGGCCGCCGGTGCCGAGCGCGCGTCGTTGCCGCTGGTGCGCCGCCTGCTCGAGGCCGGGGTCGACCCGGCGGTGCCGGACATCGCTGGCCGCCGCGCGGTGGACGTGGCCGCCGCCGCCGGCCGCTGGGCGATCGTGGCCGCCCTGGACCCCGCCTACCCGCTGCCGCTGGCCGTGGCCGAAACCGTGGCCGCGGCGCCGGCCGAGGCCGACAGCCGGCCGCCGCTGGCGCTGGTCCGCGAGGGCCTGCTGGCTGCCCGTACCGACGGGCTGGAGGCGCTGGCACGCCTGTGTGGCCCGGCCGAGCTGGGCGGGCTGCTGCACGACCGTGAACTTCAGGCGCGCCCGGCCGCGCTGCGCTGGCTGCTTGAACAGGGCGCCGATGCGGAAACCCTGGTCGAGGGCCATACCGTGCTGTCGATGCTGATGGGGCGCGGCGGCGAAGCCGCCCCCTGCATCCAGACGCTGCTGCGCCATGGCGCCTCGCCGGCCGGTGCCGGTGGCCTGGCCCGGTTCCTGGCGGCGTGCGTGCGCAGCGACGATGCGGCCCGTTCGCACGAGCAACTGGCGCTTGAGCTGTTCGCCGCCGGAGCCGACCCGTTCGCGGCCTCCACCTCCGGCGACCCGCCTTTGGCCCTGGCGGTACGCCTGGGCTGGCTGCGGCTTGCCGACGCGCTGCTGCAGGCCGGCGTGGACCGCGAGGCCCGCGACAGCCACGGCATGACCGCCCTGCACCTGGCCGCGGCGCTGGGACGCGAGTCGGCGCTGCGCCTGCTGGTCGCCCAGGGCGCCTCGCCCGAGTCGCGCGCCGCCGACGGCCAGACCCCCCTGGGCGTGGCCCTGGCCAGCGGCCGCCGCGACCTGGCCGACTGGCTGGACTGGCGGGGCTGGGCCCTGCCGGGGCGGGCCCTGCGCGAGGAGGACGTGGCGGCCGCGGCGATGGCCGGCGATGCCGATGCCGTGCGCAGGCTGCTGGAGCTGGGATTGCCGGTCGACGCCACCGACGCGCAGGGCTGCACCGGCCTGCTGCGTGCCGCCGGTGGCGGCCATGCCGCGGTGGTCGACCTGCTGCTGGCCCGCGGCGCCGATCCGCAGCATGCGGCCGGCAGCGGCGCGACCCCGCTGTCGGCAGCGGTGAGCATGCGCCAGGCCGCGATCGCCGGCGCGTTGCTGGAAGCCGGTGCCGACCTCGAACACCGGCTGCCGGGCGGAGTCACCGTGCTGATGCTGGCCTCGGCCCTGGGCCTGGCCGACATCGCCGCGCGCCTGCTTACCGCCGGTGCCGACGTGGCGGCCGGCGACGGCCAGGGCCTGGCACCGCTGCATTGCGCGGCGCTGTACGGCTTCACCGGCCGCGACCGCCCGCGCCTGCTGGCGCTGCTGGACACGCTGCTGCTGGCCGGCGCCGAACCCGACCAGCCGGCGGCCGGCGGCGTCACCCCGCTGCTGCTGCTGCTGGGCGCGCGCGCCGAACCCGGCGGCGCCTGCGACGAGGGCGTGGTGCTGGCCGGCCTGGAGCGCCTGCTGGAAGAGGACGTCTCGCTGGATGCGCAGGACCCGCGTGGCTTCGGTCCGCTGCACCTGGCCGCGCTGCATGGCCTGGGCGGGGTGGTCCAGCGGCTGCTGCGCGCCGGCGCCGACCCCGACCTGCGCGACACCCTCAACCGCACCCCGCGCGAGATCGCGGTGATGCGCGGCTTCATCGACGTGGCCGCCGAATTCGTCCCCGGCCATGCCGGCGGCGGGCTTTCCATGGCGCGCTTCCTGCACGAACCACGCAACTGAGGTGGCCGCCGCGCCCCGGGGCGGCGTGCCGCGCGGCTCAGTGCGCCGCCGGTGGCGCAGTCGCGGTGCCTGTCGCGGCGGAGCCATCCGCAGCCGGCGGCCGCCCCTGGCCCGCCTCCAGCGCATCGGCCTCGAACAGCCGCCCCAGTTCGGCGCGGGCCTGGCGGGTGCTGCGCTTGATCGCGTCCTCGTCGTCGTAGACCAGGTACTGCTCCTGCAGCAGGGCCTCGTCATGGGCCCGGAAGCGCCGCACCCGTTCGCTGGCCAGGTCCTCGGGCACGCCCAGTTCGCACAGTACCCGGGTGGCGGCCTCCAGGCTGCTGCCCAGCATTTCCCGCAGCGGCTCGGTGCCCAGGTCCATGAGCCGCCACGCATGGTGGCGGTCGCGGGCGCGGGCCAGGATTCGCGCCTGCGGGTACTGGCGGCGGATCAGGCGCACGGCCTGCAGGGTGATCTCCGGCTCGTCGGTGCAGATCACGAACACCTTCACGTGCTCGGCGCCGGCCGCGCGCAGCAGGTCCGAACGGGTCGGGTCGCCGTAGAAGATCCGGCCGCCGCTGCGGCGGACGTCCTCCACCCGCGCCGGGTCGCGGTCCAGGGCCACGTAAGGCACGCCCTGGGCCGCCAGCACCCGTGCCACGATCTGGCCGAAGCGGCCGACGCCCGCCACCAGTACCTGCGGCCGGCGCTGCTCCGGGTCGCCGGCGTCGTAGTGCGGCTCCTGCGCCGGGGCCGGATGGCGCTCGCGCTGCTGCCGCAGCATGCGGTCCAGCAGGATCATCAGCAGCGGCATCAGCGCCATCGATACGCCGACGATCGCCGCCAGCCGGTCGTAGTCGACGCCGGAGATCAGGCGCACGCGCAGCGCCTCGTGGAACACGACGAAGGCGAACTCGCCGCCGAGCCACAGGCTGCCGGCCAGACGCAGCCCGTGTCCGGGCGCCAGCCGCGCCAGGCGCCCGACGGCCACCAGCACCGCCGACTTCACCAGCAGCAGCAGGCCGACGCCGGCGGCGACCAGCCACGGCTCGGCCGCAATCCGGTCCAGATCCACGCCCATGCCCACCGCGATGAAGAACAGGCCCAGCAGCAGGCCCTTGAACGGCTCGATCTGCGATTCAAGCTCGTGCCGGTACTCGGAGTCGGCCAGCAGCACGCCGGCGATGAACGCCCCCAGGCCGGGGCTCAGCCCGGCCTGCTGCATGATCCAGGCGCTGCCCAGCACCGCCAGCAGCGCGGTGGCGGTGAACACCTCGGGGGTGCGGACGCTGGCGACCAGGCCCAGGCCGCGACGCATCAGCAGGCGGCCACCGAACCACACCAGCGCCAGGGCGCCCAGCGCATGCCAGACCGAGGTCCAGGTCAGGGTCTGGTCCTTGACCCCGCCCAGCAGCGGAATCAGGGCCAGCAGCGGGATTGCGACCAGGTCCTGGAACAGCAGGATGGCGAAGGCCAGCTTGCCGTGGTCGCTGCCCAGCTCGCGGCGCTCGGCCAGCAGCTGCAGCCCCACGGCCGTGGAGGACAGCGCCAGCCCGATGCCCGCCACCAGCGCGCCCTTCCAGTGCAGGCCGTAGGCCAGCAGCGCCGCGCCCAGCAGCAGGGCGGAGATCGCCACCTGCGCGCCGCCGGCGCCGAACACCGGCCGCCGCAGCAGCGCCAGCCGCGCCGGGGAGACCTCCAGCCCGATCACGAACAGCAGCATCACCACGCCCAGTTCGGAGGCGGCGAGGATGCGGTCGGGGTCGCGCACCACGCCCAGGCCGTCCGGTCCCAGCAGCACGCCGGTGGCCAGGTAGCCCAGCACCGCCACCAGGCCCAGCCGCCGGAACAGCGGCACGGCAATGATGGTCGCCGCCAGCAGGACCAGCGCGAGTTCGAAACTGAGGGTGCCGGTCAGGGCGCTGTCCATGTGCGCCCGATTATCGCGCCTTGGACGGCGCGGCGGGGCGCCACCGGTGACTGCGGCCTGTCTGCCGGCCGCGGCGCGCTGCGCTAGAGTGCGGGCACGCGTTCCTGGGGAGGGATCGACATGCGCAGCCCATGGTGGGTGGTGGGGGTGTTGTGGGCGCTCAGTGCGGTGGCACTGGCGGCCAAGAAGCCGGCGGCCGCCGAGGCCGAGGCCGGCATCCAGGTGGCCGGTACGATCCTGGTCGGGCCGGAAGGCAAGCCGCTCCAGTACGAGCTCCAGGGCGCCGCCGGCCTGCCGGCCGAGGTGCGCCGCTACCTGGACTTCCACATCCCGCGCTGGCAGTTCGATCCGCCGGTGGTCGACGGCAAGCCGGTGGCGCTGCGCAACCGCATGGGCATCTATCTTGTGGCCCGGCCCAGCGCGGACGGCGGCATGCGCATCGTCCTGCAGTCGGCCGCGTTCACTCCTGCCGAGCGCGGCGGCGGCCATGACCTGACCGGTGCGCGCATGCATCCGCCGGCCTTTCCCGAGGCGGCGGCCGAGATCGGGGTCGAGGCCACCGTCTACCTGGCCCTGAAAGTGGGGCCCGACGGCCGGGTGCTGGAGGCGGCCGACGAGCAGGTGAACCTGCATTTCCTGGCCGAACGCGACGCGGAGAAGTGGCGCGACATCTTCGCCCGCAGCGCGCTGCAGGCCGCGCGGGGCTGGCGGTTCCACGTGCCCGACCGCGGCGCCGGGGCCGGCCAGGAGTCGTGGCTGGTGCGGGTGCCGGTCGCCTACACCTTCAACCAGCGCAACCGCTACGGCGAATGGCAGGCCTACGTGCCCGGCCCGCGGCGCACGATCGCCTGGCTGCCGGAGCAGGAGCGCGACCGTCCACTGGAGGGCCTGGCCGGCGGCAGCGTCAACACGATCGGGCAGAAGGGCGGGGTCACGCTGACGCCGGCGGGCATGGGCCTGTAGCCGCCCCGGCGGACGGCCAGAAAGAAAAAGCCCCGCGCGAGCGGGGCTTATTCCTTCAGCGCCGGGCGTGGCCTCAGCGCTTCATCGAGCCGAAGAACTCGTCGTTGGACTTGGTGTTCTTCATCTTGTCGAGCATGAACTCCATCGCACCGATCTCGTCCATCGGGTGCAGCAGCTTGCGCAGGATCCAGATCTTCTGCAGCAGCTCCGGCTCGATCAGCAGGTCCTCGCGGCGGGTGCCCGAACGGTTGATGTCGATGGCCGGGAACACGCGCTTCTCGGCGATGCGGCGGCTCAGGTGCACCTCGGAGTTGCCGGTGCCCTTGAACTCCTCGTAGATCACCTCGTCCATCTTGCTGCCGGTGTCGATCAGCGCAGTGGCAATGATCGACAGCGAGCCGCCTTCCTCGACGTTGCGGGCCGCGCCGAAGAACCGCTTCGGGCGGTGCAGGGCGTTGGCGTCCACGCCGCCGGTCAGCACCTTGCCGGAGCTGGGCACGACATTGTTGTAGGCGCGCGCCAGGCGGGTGATCGAGTCCAGCAGGATGACCACGTCCTTCTTGTGCTCGACCAGGCGCTTGGCCCGCTCGATCACCATCTCGGCCACCTGCACGTGGCGCGCGGCGGGCTCGTCGAAGGTCGAGGAGACCACTTCGCCGCGCACCGTGCGCTGCATCTCGGTCACTTCCTCCGGACGCTCGTCCACCAGCAGCACGATCAGGTGCACGTCCGGATGGTTGCTCGTGATCGCCGTGGCGATCTGCTGCATCATCATCGTCTTGCCGGCCTTGGGCTGGGAGACGATCAGCGCACGCTGGCCCTTGCCCTGCGGGGCCATCAGGTCGAGGATGCGGCCGGTGATGTCCTCGGTGGAGCCGTCACCGCGCTCCAGGCGGAAGCGGCGGCGCGGGAACAGCGGGGTGAGGTTCTCGAACAGCGTCTTGTTCTTGGACGCCTCGATCGGCTCGCCGTTGATCGTGTCCACCACGTTCAGCGCGAAGTACCGCTCGCCGTCCTTGGGCCAGCGGATGCGCCCGGAGATGTGGTCGCCGGTGCGCAGGTTGAAGCGGCGGATCTGGCTGGGCGAGATGTAGGTGTCGTCCGGGCCGGCCAGATAGCTGGCCTCGGCCGCGCGCAGGAAGCCGAAGCCGTCCGGCAGGATCTCCAGCACGCCGTCGGCGGCCACGCCTTCGCCATGGCGGGTCAGCACCTTGAGCAGGGCGAAGATCACGTCCTGCTTGCGCGCGCGGGCCACGCCCTCGTGGATGTTCAGCTGCTCGGCGATCTCCAGCAGCTTGTGCGCGGGCATGCGCTTGAGGTCGCCCAGCGAGTACTGCGGGAAGCCTTCCGGCACGCCCGGATGCGGGCGCGCCTGGTGCGGCTGCTGGACGCCGTTGCCGCCGTCGTCGGGCATGCCGCCATCGTCGCGGAAACGTTCGCGCTGGCGGTCGCGGCGGTTGCGGAAGCGTTCGCGGCGGTTGTTGCGGCCACCGCCCTCGCGGTCGCCGTCATTGCCGTTGTGCTGGCCGCCGCCGGACTGGCCGCCGCCCTGCGGCGCGGACTGGGCCGGCGCGCCATCGGCCTGGGCACTGCCCTGGCCGGACCGCTGGCCGCCGTCCTGCGGCGGGGGCGCGCCGGCCGGGGTGGAGTCGCCACCGGGCGACGCCGGCTGGATCGGCAGGGCGGCCTGGACAGGCGCCGCCGCCGGGGATTCGGGGGCCGCGGGGGCGGATGCATCGGCCGGCTTGGCGACACGCTTGCGCGCGCGCTTCTCGGCGGGTGCGTCGTCGCTCCCGGGCGCTTCAGGCTGGGTATTCTCGGACAAGACTGGGATTCCTCGCTGGCAGGTGCGAGCGCCCGGACACGGGCGGATGACTCGTTGGGTGGGGTGCGCCGGCTGCGCGTGCCTTGCGGCGGAGCCGCGATCCGGCGGGACGACGGCCGCGCAGGGCGACCGGACCCGCCGACACTATCACCCGGCTCCCGGCGGCGGCAAGCGCCGCGGGGCAGGTACGGGCCTGCGGTTCAGGCCCATGGGCGGCCGCGCCGCCCGCCTGGGGCTCAGGCCGCCAGGGTCTTGTCGATCATCTGGGTCAGCTGGCCCTTGCCGACCGCGCCGACCTGGGTCGCGTGGACCTGGCCGTCCTTGAACAGCAGCAGCATCGGGATCGAGCGCACGTGGTACTTGATCGCCGTGGCGCGGTTCTGGTCGATGTTGACCTTGGCAACCTTCATGCGCCCGTCGTAGGCGTCGGCCAGCTCGTCGACGATCGGCGAGATCATCTTGCAGGGGCCACACCATTCGGCCCAGAAGTCGACCAGGACCGGCTCCTGGGATTGCAGCACGGCGCTGTCGAAATCGGCGTCGCCGATATGCATCACCTTGTCGTTCACTTGGGTCTCCGCGGGTTTGCGAACCGCCCTCCACGGGGCGGAGGGCAGCTTAGGGTAAACTGGGGCGTTCCGCGGCGATGTCAAGTGGGCTACACCATCCCACCGACGGCCGCGCGGCCCGGCGCCGGCGCAGTGTGCGGCGCCCGGGAACTTATTTGCAAGGCCGCGAAGGCCGCCTGCAGGCAACGTTGCTGCAGGCCAGATGAAGACTTGATGATGAGCGACAAGCCGCTGACCGATGTGACGTTTTCCGCCTTTGAACTGCACCCGGACCTGTTGGCCGGGCTGGAGTCCGCGGGCTTCACCCGCTGCACGCCGATCCAGGCGCTGACCCTGCCGGTGGCCCTGCGCGGCGGCGACGTCGCCGGCCAGGCCCAGACCGGCACCGGCAAGACGCTGGCCTTCCTGGTGGCGGTGATGAACCGCCTGCTGACGCGCCCGGCGCTGGCCGAGCGCAAGCCGGAGGACCCGCGCGCGCTGATCCTCGCCCCGACCCGCGAACTGGCGATCCAGATCCACAAGGACGCGGTCAAGTTCGGCTCGCAGCTGGGCCTGCGCTTCGCCCTGGTCTACGGCGGCGTGGACTACGACAAGCAGCGCGAGCTGCTGCAG
>JBQGEI010000318.1:0-5915 GCA_052039535.1 Pseudoxanthomonas sp. | reverse complement strand
CTTGCGGCCCGGCCGTGCCGCCACTAGCCTGCCCGGCAACACACCGCATCCCCGGGGAACCCATGAAACACCGCCATCTGCTGCTGTCGCTCGCAATCGGCGCGGGCCTGCTGGGCCTGTCGGCCTGCAATCGCGAGGCCTCTCCGGAAGCATCCGGCGCGACGCCCGGCACCGGCGCCGGCGCCTCGCGCGACGGCGAGACCGCGGACCAGTTCGTCGCACGCATCAATGCCGAGTACAAGGCCGCCATGCCCGAGATGACCTCGGCGCAGTGGCTGTCCTCGACCTACATCAACGACGACAGCCAGCGCGTGGCCGCCAAGGCCAACGAGCGCGCCCTTGCCCAGCTCAACGAATGGATCGAGCAGGCCAAGCAGTTCGAGGGCCAGCAGATGTCCGAGGACAGCCGCCGCACCCTGGCCCTGCTCAAGCTGGCCACCGCCATGCCCGCCCCGCGCGATCCGGCCAAGCTGACCGAACTGACCACCATCGCCGCGCGCATGGAAGGCGCCTATGGCGCCGGCAGCTACTGCACCGGCGAGGGCACCACGAGGAAGTGCCGCCAGCTGGGCGAGCTGGAGGACGTGCTGCGCTCCAGCCGCGACTACGATGCCCAGCTCGATGCCTGGCAGGGCTGGCACAGCATCGCCCAGCCGATGCGCAAGGATTACACCCGCTTCGTCGAGCTGGTGAACGAAGGCGCCTCGGAGATGGGCTATGCCGATGCCGGTGCGATGTGGCGCTCCGGCTACGACATGGCGCCGGATGCGTTCGCCGCCGAGACCGATCGCCTGTGGGACCAGGTGCGACCGCTGTACGAACAGTTGCACTGCTACACCCGCGACAGGCTGCAGCAGACCTATGGCGTGGAGCGCGGCGTGGTCGGGGAGGGCCTGCTGCCTGCCCACCTGACCGGCAACATGTGGCAGCAGGACTGGGGCAACCTGTGGGACATCCTGCAGCCCTACGAGGCCGCAGGCAGCCTGGACATCACCGGCGCGCTGGAGAAGCAGTACCAGCGCGAGCTGGGCGCGGCCCTGTACCGTCGTGGCCCCGACGCCGGCCCGCGCGAGCGCTTCGAGGCCGAGCGCGACGCGCAGCTGGCCATCGCCAAGGCCATGACCCAGCGCGCGGAGGACTTCTACGTCTCGCTGGGCATGCCCAAGCTGCCGGAAACCTACTGGCGCAACAGCCAGTTCATCAAGCCGCTGGACCGCGACGTGGTCTGCCACGCAAGCGCCTGGGACATGAACATGGGCGGCGAGGACGGCAAGTCCCCGGACGTGCGCACCAAGATGTGCATCCAGCCCAACGAGGAGAACTTCACCACCATCTACCACGAGCTGGGCCACATCTATTACGACCTGGCCTACAACCCGCAGCCGCCGATGTTCCAGAACGGCGCCAACGACGGCTTCCACGAAGCCATCGGCGACACCATCGTGCTGGCGATGACGCCCAGGTACCTGGAGTCGATCGGCCTGGTGCAGGGCCAGCCGCAGAGCCAGGAGGCGCTGATCAACGCGCAGATGCGCATGGCACTGGCCAAGGTGTCGTTCCTGCCGTTCGGACTGATGATCGACCGCTGGCGCTGGGGCGTGTTCGACGGCTCGATCACCCCGGACCGCTACAACCAGGCCTGGTGGGAGCTCAAGGCCAGGTACCAGGGCGTGGCCCCGGCGCAGGCGCGTGGCGAGGAGTTCTTCGACGCCGGCGCCAAGTACCACGTACCGGGCAACACCCCGTACACGCGCTACTTCCTCTCGCACGTGCTGCAGTTCCAGTTCTACAAGTCGCTGTGCGAGGCGGCCGGCCATACCGGCCCACTGTACGAATGCACGTTCTACGGCAACGAGGCGGCGGGGCAGAAGTTCCGCGCGATGCTCGCCCATGGCGCCAGCCAGCCGTGGCAGGCCACGCTGAAGGAACTGACCGGCAGCGAGCAGATCGACGGCGGCGCGGTGCTGGAGTACTTCGCGCCCCTGCAGCAGTGGCTGCAGCAGCAGAACAAGGGCAAGTCCTGCGGCTGGCAGGCCGGGGCCGCCCAGGCGGCACCGGCGGCACCGGCCCGGAAGGGCTGAACAGCCTCGAGCTGACAGCAAGGGGGCCGGTGCAAGCCGGCCCCTTTCTCTTGGCATGCCCGCGGGCGATGGCCCGCCTCGGACGCCGCGCCTCATCCCGGCGTCCGGGGCAACGGTGCGCGCCCGATGCGCCGGCGGGGCGGTCCGCGCACCGCCCCCCGGGGCTCAGTGCAGCGCGGGACCGCTCTGGTCGCGGTCCTGGGACGGCTCGCCTTCCGCCGGCTGGGCGCTCGCCATCTCCTGCTCGAGCTGCTGTTCGTATTCCTCCGGGGACTTGCCGCTGGCAGCCGCTTCCAGCTCGGCCTCGTCCCGCAGCACGTCGGAGAACACCAGCTTCACCGGCATGCCCTGGGCATCGTGCAGGCGCTGGGCGCGGCGCATGAGCATCAGCATCTGCGCGGCGCTGTCGCTGCTGCCGGCGATCCGTCCGTCCATGCCGAGCACCCACACCCCGCTCTGCCGGACCACTCCGGCCAGCAGGTTGCCTTCGGCGTCGCGCAGCTCCGCGTGCGGCTCGATCGGCGGGCGTGCGGCGCGGGTACGGTTGCGGTCACGCTCGGCCTTGCGCTTGCGCGCGTCGCGTCGGGCCTTGGACTGGGTGGACATCGGGATCTCCGGGGAAGGGGAAGGGAATCAGATCTGTTCGCCGGGCTCGATCATCGGCGAGCCCGACGGCGGGGCGCTGGGGGGCGGCGCGCGGCGGCCGGCCACGCATTCCCAGCGCCAGAACGCCCAGCCGAGCGCGACCGATACGGCCATGCCGAGCGCCAGGTGCACGCCATGATGGCTGAGCAGCGGCGACAGTACGCCGGCCACCACGGAATTGAGCACCAGCTGGAAGAAAGCCTGCAGGGACGAGGCCGAGCCACGCTGGCGGGGATACATGTCCAGGATCGCCAGCGTAAGCACCGGGAACACCAGCGCCACGCCGAAGGCCGCCAGGCTCATCGGCAGCACCGCCCAGGGCACCGACAGCGAGGGCGCCAGCGCGCTGTAGGCCAGGTTCGCCAGCGCGGCCACGCCCGAGCAGGCGAACCCGGCGCCCACCTGGCGCGCCGGCGGCCAGCGTCCGGCCAGGCGCCCGGACAGGAACGCCCCCAGCGTCATGCCGCCGATGGTCGGGATGAACAGCCACGCGAACTGGCGCTCGCCCAGGCCCAGCAGGTCCATGACGAACGCCGGGGCCGAGGCGATGTAAAGGAACATGCCGGCGAAGTTCAGCGCGCCGGCAGCCGCCAGGCGCTGGAAGCGCGGGTTGGTGCCGATGGCCAGGTAGTCGCGCAGCAGCCGGCGTGGCTGCAGCGGCAGGCGCAGGTCCGCCGGGTGCGTTTCCGGCAGCCAGCGGCCGACGCTGGCCAGCAACAGCAGGCCGAAGGCGGCCAGGAACCAGAAGATCAGCGGCCAGCGGCCCGCGCCGAGCATCCAGCCGCCGATGATGGGCGCGATCGCCGGGGCGATGCCGAAGATCATCGAGACCTGGCTCATCAGCCGCTGCGCGTCGTCGCCCTGCAGCACGTCGCGGATCACCGCGCGACCCACGATCAGGCCCACGCCGGCCGACAGGCCCTGCAGGGCGCGGAATGCCAGCAGGGTGGGCAGGTCGCGGGCCAGCGCGCAGCCGACCGAGGCCAGGGTGAAGACCACCAGGCCGCCCAGGATCACCCGCCGGCGGCCGATCGCATCGGACAGCGGCCCGTGGACGATGCTCATCAGCGCATAGGCGATCAGGTAGACGCTGATGGTCTGCTGCATCGCCACCTTGTCCGCGCCGAACTGCGCGGCCATCTGCGGGAACGCAGGGAAGATGGTGTCGATCGAGAACGGACCGAACATCGCCAGGCCCGCCAGCAGCAGCACCAGGCGGCGTGAGCTGCGGGCGGTCATGGGGCCACCCCGGGCTCGACGGCCCCGGGCCCGGAGCCGGGGCCGGGAGGGGGGGCCGGGCGCGGCGCCCCCCCCGGCGGGCGCGCCGGGCCCGGCGCGGGGTGGAGGTGGCCGGCGCGCGCGCCCGCGCACCGGCAGCAGGGACTGGATCCTGGCCACGTTGGCCACCGGAAGGATCTCCACGCGCCGGTCCACCGGCCGCCACAGCAGCACATAGGCGCTGGTGGTTCCCAGCAGGCGCGCCTCGCCCGGCAGCGGCGCGGCATCTCCGGCCAGGGTGAGCCGGACCTGCTGGCCGTCCCACTGCCCGTCCAGCACCTCGACCGCACCGGCCACGCTCCAGACCCACAGGTATTGCAGCGACAGCAGCAGCCCGAAGCAGGCCATCTGGGTTTCCGGGGGGATGCGCTTGCCCTGCAGCCACCGGCCGCCGGTGAGGAACCAGTGCAGGAACGGACGGCGTGCGCGCAGCGCCTGCGCCTTGTGCGGGTTGCGCTGCATCCAGCGCATCGGCAGCCCGACCAGGCCCACGAATGCCAGCACCACCAGCACCACCACGAAGTAGTCCGGCCGACGCAACCCGATCAGGAACAGGTCGGAGCCTTGCAGGTATTCCAGGATCGGCACCCCGAGGCGCCGATAGAACCAGTAGTTCGACCACATGCCCATGAACGAGACCAGGGCATAGAACAGGGTGACCACCAGCACCGGTTCGCGCTTGAGCAGGCCACCCAGGCGCATCACCAGCGAGGGCCGCGGTGCCGCACCGGGCGGGTGCGACGGCGTGGCCGGGCCCTCGCCTGCCCCGGTCCGGGCGGGGCGGATGTCAACGGAACCGGGCGTGGCGACGGGCGGGTCGGTATCGGAAGACATGCGGCGTCCCTTGGGGTGGCCCATGGTAAGGCACCGGTCCGCGCATGCCGCATCCCGCGCGCCGTTCCGGCGCGCTTCAGACGCTGGCCCGGCACCAGCGGCGAACCGGGCTTCCCAGGCGCCAGCAGGCCATGGATGACCGGATCCTGCCGAGCCACCGCGGCAGGAACCGGCAGCGTGACCACCCGGTGTGCGTTCCTGGAACCTCGGCAGCAGCGGGCAGCCCATGGCGACGTGGGGGGGGCCGCTGGCCGCCCGCGGCGGCCGCGCCTGGGCGCCTCCACCGCCCGCGGCGCCGCGCCATCCGCAGCCGGATCCGCAGCGGTTCCAGGGGCCGGCTATAATCGCCCGCAGGTGGGAGAAGCCGGCCTGGCCGGCTGCCGAAGGCGCAAACGCCCGTAATCGCTCAGGCCCGATACCACCCACGTTGCAGACACTCTGGAGAGACCGGCCGCCCCGCGGGGCCGCGCCGGCGCCGAAGGGGCACGAAGTACGCGACCTCGTCCGCGCGACTTCCAAACTCTCAGGCAAAAGGACAGAGGGGCACCCCGCCGCGCATCCGCGCGGCGTTCCCTTGCCCCTGTCCGGACCCGCCTCCATGTCCCAGTCGACCCCTTCCCTGCGCGACCTCGAGCAGCACGACGCCTTCGTCGGCCGCCACATCGGCCCGAACGATGCGGAAATCGCGACCATGCTCGCCGCCGTCGGCCACGACTCGCTGGAGGCGATGACCGATGCCATCGTGCCAGCCAGCATCAAGTCCGCCGATCCGCTCGCCCTGGGAGACAGCCTCACCGAGGAGGAAGCGCTGGCGAAGATCCGCGCGATCGCCGCGAAGAACCAGGTGCTGCGCAGCTTCATCGGCCAGGGCTACTACGGCACCCACACCCCGCCGGTGATCCTGCGCAACATCCTCGAGAACCCGGCCTGGTACACCGCCTACACCCCCTACCAGGCCGAGATCTCGCAGGGCCGCATGGAGGCGCTGGTCAACTTCCAGCAGATGTGCGCGGACCTGACGGGCATGGAGATCGCCAACGCCTCGCTGCTGGACGAAGCCACCGCCGCGGCCGAGGC
>JBQGEI010000317.1:0-8664 GCA_052039535.1 Pseudoxanthomonas sp. | reverse complement strand
CGGGGCGTTTCTGTTTTCTGGGGGCGGTGCGGGGCTTGCTGCTCGCATGGCCTTCGATCCAGGCGGTCCCTGAATTCCCCAGGCGCCAGGCCGTACGGCGATCTCTTCTGATCGATCGCACCTTAGGGGACTTGGCGGAACAGGGGATCCTCAGGGCACCTACACGCAGACTGGTCGACCCGGCGGGACCCCGAATTTGGGAGCGCCCGTCGCAGGAGCAAAGAAAAAGTGACTCGCCCAAGCGGCGAAGCCGCTGGCGAAACATGTTTTGACTTGCTGACGGCTTTTGCCTTGAAGAAAGCAGAACCAAGGCAATCAAAGGCAGCCTCCTGCGGAGGCTCAGGAGCAACAGCGTTTCGCCCGCCGCTGCGCGGCTACGGCGAGTCACTTTTCTTTGCTTGTGCAAAGAAAAGTAACCAAAAGAAAGCACAGCCCGGACCGCTCGCCGGCTGGCTTCGCCAGCCGGTGCCCTGCGCTTCTCGCGCCGGCGGGGGCGGCCCATAACTCGCTTCGCTCAGACAGATGGGCCGCCTTTGTCCCGCCGTCGCTGCGATGCTCGGCTCGCTATACCGGGCGGGAAAGGCAAAAGCCACGGCAACAGCAACGGCAACAGCCAGGCCCAAGCACAGCAACGGCGAGGCAAAGACATGGCCAGCCACTGCCCGGGAGGGGCCGGGACCAGGCCACAGTCAGCGCCTGCACGCCGCCGGGGAACCCGGTCCAAAAAGCGGCACCCCCCCATCCGCCAAAGGCGCAAAAGAAAAGCCCCGGCACCTGGCCGGGGCTTTCCTGTTGCCGCAGTGACGCGCGTCAGTGCTGGATCGCCGCACCCCCGCGCTGCTGCCGGTCCAGATACTCCTTCGACGGCTCGTCCAGCTTGTCGCCGAGCATGCGCCGGACCACGATGAAGAACACCGGGATCATCAACAGGCCCAGGAACGTGGCGAAGACCATGCCACCGATGACGCCGGTACCGATCGCGTGGCGTGCATTGGCGCCGGCGCCGGTGGACAGGGCCATCGGAACCACGCCCATGATGAACGCGAAGGACGTCATCAGGATCGGACGGAAGCGCAGGCGTGCCGCTTCCACGGTGGCCTCGCGCAGGGTCTTGCCGGCCAGGCGCTGCTCCACCGCGAACTCGACGATCAGGATCGCATTCTTCGCCGCGAGGCCGATGATCGTGATCAGGCCGATCTTGAAGAAGATGTCGTTCGGCAGGCCGCGGGCCAGGCTGAACAGCACCGCGCCAAGCACGCCGAGGGGCACCACCAGCAACACCGCCACCGGGATCGACCAGCTCTCGTACAGCGCCGCCAGGCACAGGAACACCACCACGATCGACAGCACCAGCAGCAGTGTCGCGGTGTTGCCGGCCAGGATCTCCTGGTAGGACATGCCCGACCAGTCGAAGCCGAAGCCCGGCGGCAGGTCGTTGGTGACGATGCCTTCCATGATCGCCATCGCCTCGCCCGAGCTGTGGCCCGGGGCCGGCGAGCCGACGATGTTGACCGCCGCGTAGCCGTTGTAGCGGTTCAGCGACGGCGCGCTGGTGGACCACCTGGCATCGACGACCGTGGACAGCGGGATCATCCCGCCCTCGCCATTGGGGGTGTAGAAGCTGCCCAGGGATTCGGCACCGGTGCGGTACGGCGCATCGGCGCGCACGTTGACGCGCTTGATGCGGCCCTCGTAGAAGAAGTCGTTGGCGTACACCGGCGCCAGCATCAGGCTGATCGCGTTGTAGATGTCACCGACTTCCAGGCCCATCGCCTGCGCCTGCACCCGATCGACCTTCAGCGCCAGCTGCGGCGCATCCTCCAGGCCGTTCGGGCGCACCCCGACCAGCCCGGGGTTCTGGGCGGCCGCGCCCAGCAGCATGTTGCGCGCCTGGGTCAGCGACGCCTGTCCCTGGCCGGCGCGGTCCTGCAGCCACATGTCGAATCCGCCGAACTGGCCCAGGCCCTGCACGGTCGGCAGGTTCACCACGAAGATCGTGGCTTCCTTGATGCCGAACATGGCGCCGTTGGCCTGCTGGATGAACTCCGGCGCGGTCATCTCGCGCTCTTCCCAGGGCTTGAGCTTGATGAAGGCCATGCCGACGTTCTCGCCGGTGCCCACGAAGCTGAAACCCGCCACCTGCAGCACGCTCTCGAAGCCGTCCAGCCCCTGCAGGCGCTGGTGCATGTCGTCGAACACCGCCTGGGTCCGTTGCAGGCTTGCGCCTGGCGGAAGCTGCACGATGGCCATGGCGTAGCCCTGATCCTCTTCCGGCAGGAAGCTTCCCGGCATGCGGGTAAGGGCGAACCCGCACAGGGCGGCCAGCACCACGAACAGGATCATCCAGCGAGGCGCATGCCGCACCGCACTGCCGATGTGCCCGACATAGGTGCCGCTGATGCGGTCGTAGTACTTGTTGAAGGTGCGGAACACCCAGTTCGAGTTGGCGTGGTGGCTGGGCTTGAGGAAGGTCGCGCACAGCGCCGGGGTGAAGCCCAGGGCCAGGAACGCCGAGAAACCCATGGCGATGGCGATCGTCAGCGCGAACTGCTTGTAGATCTCGCCGGCCGCGCCCCCCTGCAGGGCGGAGGGGATGAACACCGCCGCCAGGACCACGGTGATGGCCACCACCGCGCCGGTGATCTGGCCCATGGCCTTGACGGTCGCCTCGTAGGGAGGCAGGCCCTCCTCGGTCATGATGCGCTCGACGTTCTCGATCACCACGATCGCGTCGTCGACCACGATGCCGATGGACAGCACCAGTGCGAACAGGGTCAGCTGGTTGATGGTGAAGCCGATGATCGACAGGCCCAGGAACGTGCCCAGCAGCGCCACCGGGATGACCAGGGTGGGGATGATCGTCGCGCGCAGGTTCTGCAGGAACAGCAGCATCACCAGGAACACCAGCACGACCGCCTCGAACAGGGTCTTGACGACCTCCTTGATCGAGATCTTCACGAACGTGGTGGAGTCGTACGGCGACATCCAGGTCACGCCGGCGGGGAAGGTGGACTGGAGCTCGTCCATCTTGGCGCGCACCGCGTCGGCCACGTTCAGCGCGTTGGCACCGGGCAGCAGCTGGATCGCGAAGGCGCCCATCGGCTTGCCGTTGTAGCGGGTGTCGAAGCCGTACGCGCCGGGGCCGAAGGCCACGCGGGCGACGTCCTTCAGGCGCACGGTGGTGCCGTCCGTGTCGGCGCGCAGGATGATCTCCTCGAACTGCTCCGGCGAGCTGAAGCGGCTCTCGGCCGAGACGGTAGCGGTGAAGGCCTGGCCTTCCGGGGCCGGGTCCGAACCCACCGAGCCGGCCGCGAACTGCACGTTCTGCGCACGCACCGCGCCCAGCACCTGGGTCGCCGACAGGCCGTAGCCCTGCAGCTTCTCGGGGTTGAGCCAGATGTTCATCGCGTACTCGGCGCCGAACTGCTGCACGCTGCCCACGCCGGGGATGCGCGAGATCTGGTCGATCACGCGCGAGCCGTTGAGGTCGTTGAGGGCGTTGCGGTCCACCGCCGGGTTGTCGGAGATCAGCCCGACCACCATCAGGAAGCCGGCATTGGCCTTGGCCACCACCACGCCCTGCTGGGTGACTTCCGTCGGCAGGCGTGGAGTGGCCAGCGAAACCTTGTTCTGCACCTGTACCTGGGCGATGTCCGCGTCGGTGCCGGTCTCGAAGGTGAGGGTGATGCTGGCCCTGCCGGTGGCGCTGGAGGAGGAGTTGAAATAGAGCAGGTGGTCGATGCCGGTCAGCTGCTGTTCGATCACCTGGGTGACCGCCTTCTCGACCGTGTCGGCGCTGGCTCCGGGGTAGTTGGCGCTGACGGTGACCTGGGGCGGGGCGATGTTGGGATAGGACTCCACACCCAGGCCGAGGATCGCGATCACGCCGGAGAGCGAGATCAGGATCGCCACGACCCAGGCGAAGACCGGGTGGTTGATGAAGAACTTGGGCATGGGGATGCGTCCTTACTCGGCGGCCTTGGCGCCATCGGTGGCCTTCTCGGCGTCGGCCTTGGCGGCGTCCGCCGGAGGCGCGGCGCCCTTGGCCGGCGCGGCCTGCGCCTGCTCAGGCTGCCACGGGGTCGGCTGCACGGTCGCGCCCTCGCGGGCCTTCTGCACGCCCGAGGCGATCACCTTGTCGCCGGCCTGCAGGCCGGCGGTCACCAGCCAGCGGCCGGCATCGGCCACCTCGGCCTGGATGTCCTTGCGGGCGACGGTGCCGTCGGCGCCCACGGTGTAGACATAGGCGCTGTTGACGTCGCGCAGCACGGCCGTCTGCGGCACCAGGAACACGCCGCTGAGCTGTCCCAGGTTGGCCTTGAGGGTGACGAAGCTGCCCGGCAGCAGCGCCTGGTCGGGGTTGGGGATCACCGCGCGCAGCGATACGGCGCCGGTCGCCGCGTCCACCGTGGTGTCGGAGAAGTCCACGGTGCCGGCGTGGTCATAGGCCCGGCCGCCGGACAGCAGTACCTGCACGGTGGACTTGCCGGCGCCGGACAGCGCGACGTTGGCCGCGCCGCGCAGGCGCTCCAGCTCGGTGGAGCTGATCGAGAAGTTGGCATAGAGCGGGTCGAGCTGGTCGACCGTGGTCAGCAGGGTCGCTTCGCCCTGGCCGACCAGGGCACCTTCGGTCACCTGCTGCTTGCCGGCGCGTCCGGAAATGGGGGCGGTCACCGCGGCATAACCGAGGTTGATGTCGGCGGTGCGCACCGCCGCGCGCGCCGCCTCGGCGGCGGCCGCGGCGCTGCGCTCGGCGGCCAGGGCATTGTCCAGGTCGGCCTGCGACACGTAGTTCTGCGGTGCCAGCTGGCGGGCGCGCTGCGCCACCGAGCGTGCGTTGGCGTAGGTCGCCTCGGCCTGGGCCAGCTGGCCGCGGGCTACGCCCAGCTGCGCCTGCAGGGGCGCCGGGTCGATCCGGAACAGCACCTGGCCTTCCTTCACGTCGCTGCCTTCCTCGTAGACACGCTTGAGCAGCACGCCCGGAACGCGGGCGCGCACGTCGGCAGAGCGGTAGGGCGAAAGCCGGCCGACCAGTTCGCGCTCCAGCGGAACGGTCTGGGCCTGCACCTCGACCACGCCTACTTCCGGCGGGGGCGGGGGCGCGGCGGACTGGTCCTGCGAGCAGGCGGCCAGGGCCAGCAGGCTGCAGGCCAGCAGCAGGGGACGGTAGGTGGTCATGGGGGGGCTCCGGGAGTGATGTCTTGAAGTCTTTCAGTAGCGGGGGGCCGGCGGCGCGAAAGCGCGCAGGAAGCTGTCGATGGCGAAGGCGGCCCATTGCGAACGCGCCTCGTGCGTGTCGCGGTGGGGTGCGAGATGGCGCTGCCGGTCGAAATCCAGGCCGACGATCATGCCCAGCAGCAGCTCGGCCGCGCAGTGCGGATCGTCATGCCGCAGCAGGCCGCGACGCATGGCCTGCTGGAGCCAGGCGGCCAGGCGGTCGACCAGGGCGCCGGCGTAGCTGACGTAGATCTGGGCGACCTCCTCGGGGAACTCCTGGGCCTGGGCGGTCACCAGCCGGGCCGTGCCCAGGGTCTGCGGCTCTGCCAGGTGGGCCAGGTGGGCCTCGGCGAAGGCCACCAGCGCGTCGCGCAGGGTGCCCGCCGATGGCGCCTCCGGCAGCCGGGTGGCGGCCATGCCCTCGCGTCCGATCTGGTGCAGCAGGGCCTGCTTTGAGCCGTAGCGTGCATACAGGGTCTGCTTGGAGCAGCCGGCGCGCGCGGCGATCAGGTCCATGCTGACCGCCACGCCGTGTTCGGCCACCAGGGCACGCACGGCATCGCGCACCCGCTGGTGGCGGGGGTCGTCGGCCGGGACCCCGGCGGGCGCGTCAGGCAGAGGGCGGTGCATGGGATGTGGACTATACCGTCCAGTTCATTAAATGAAAAGCGCCGGATTTGCGGCTCTGCGTCAAGGCTTTATCGGTTGCACGGGATACAATCGCGCCACCTTCAAACCGGCGCATCGCCATGACCCCGAAGCCTCCTGCCAAGGCCGCCAAGACCCCCGAAAAATCCCCCGCACGCACTTCCAAGGCCGCGCAGACGAGGGGTGCGCCGGGCCGGGCCGGCGGGGCGGCCGCGGCGGCCGGCGTGGCGGCCGGTTTCTCGCTGGAGCCGGTGTATGCGGCGTCGCGCAAGCTGGTTCCGGCGGCGCGCCAGGCGGAGCTGCGCGAGTTCCTTTCGGCGTTCTACCGGCGGATGGAAGAGGACGAGTTCCCTCACCACCTCCCCGAAGGCTGGGCCGCGATCGGTGCCGACATGCTCGAGTTCGCGCGCACGCGCAAGCCCGGCACCGCCAGCGTCCGGGTGTTCAACCCGGCGATGAAGGCCAACGGGTGGGAGTCGCCGTTCACGGTCCTGCAGATCGTCAATGACGACATGCCGTTCCTGGTCGATTCGGTGAGCATGGCGCTGGCCGACATGGGCGTGTCGGTCCATGTCCTGGGCCATCCGCTGGTGCGGGTGGAACGCGACCGCAGCGGCAAGCTGTTGCGGGTGGGCGAGGGCAAGGCCGAATCGCTGATGCTGCTGGAGATCGACCGCCAGCCCGCCGAGGCGATGTCCGCGATCGAGCAGCGCGTGGCCGCCGTGCTGGCCGAGGTGCGCTCGGTGGTGGCCGACTGGGGCGTGATGCGCGAGCGCATGCAGGTGCTGGCCGACGACCTGGCCACCCGCCGCATGCCGGTGGATGACGCCGGCCGGCGCGAAGCGCAGGAGTTCCTGCGCTGGGCCGCCAACGACCACTTCATCCTGTTCGGATACCGCGAGTACCGGGTGCTGCGCCAGGGCGGGCAGGACGTGCTGGCGCCGGTGGAAGGCTCGGGCCTGGGCCTGATGCGCGGGCGCGACAACGCCGCCCCGCGCCCGGTCGCCACGCTGGCGGCCCACGGGCTCAACGAGTCGGGCGCCGGGATCGAGCCGCTGATCCTGACCAAGACCAATGCCCGTTCGCGGCTGCACCGCAAGGGCTACATGGACTACATCGGCGTGCTGGAGTTCGACGCCGCCGGCCGCATCACCGGCGAGCAGCGCTTCCTCGGCCTGTACACCTCCAGCGCCTACAACCGCCGGCCGTGGGAGATCCCGCTGGTGCGCGAGCGCCACGAGTACGTGATGCGCCGCTCCGGCCTGGCCCCGAACAGCCACAGCGGCAAGGCCCTGCGCCATATCCTGGAGACGCTGCCGCGCGAGGAGCTGTTCCAGTCCAGCCAGGAGGACCTGTACCGCACCGCCACCGGCGTGCTCGGCCTGCAGGAGCGCGTGCGCAGCCGGCTGTTCCTGCGCCGCGACCGTTACGGGCGCTTCTTCTCGGCGCTGGTCTACATCCCGCGCGAGCGGTTCAACACCGACGTGCGCCTGCGCATCGAGTCGCTGCTGCGCGAGGCCCTGCACGGCGAGCACGTGGACTCCAGCGTGGTCCTCGGCGAATCCCCGCTGGCCCAGCTGCACCTGATCGTGCGTCCGAAGGGAGGCGAGGTGGTGGACGTGGACACCGCCGGCCTGGAGCACGGCCTGGCCCACCTGCTGCGCAACTGGCAGGACGACCTGCGCGAGCTGCTGATCGCCCGCCATGGCGAAGCCGAGGGGCTGCGCCTGGCGGCCAGCTACGGTCGTGCTTTGCCGGCAGGCTACATCGAGGATGTGTCGCCGGAGCTGGCCGCCAACGACGTCGAGCAGCTGGCCGCGCTGGGCGGTCCGGACGACCTGCGCCTGAGCCTGCATCCGGCCCAGCGCGAGGGTGCCGGCGGACTGCGCCTCAAGCTGTACCGGCAGCATGACGACATCCCGCTGTCCGATGTCCTGCCGCTGATGGAGAACATGGGCCTGCGGGTCATCTCCGAGCATCCGTACCGCCTGCAGGCGACGCTGCCCGGCGGCGGCAGCCAGCCGATCTACATCCAGGACTTCGAGGTCCAGGCCCCGGCCGACAGCGTCGACGCCACCGCGCTGGCCAGCGCGTTCGAGCAGGCGTTCGCCGCGACCTGGTCCGGCCGTGCCGAGAACGATGCCTTCAACCGCCTGGTGCTGGCCGCCGCGCTCGACTGGCGCCAGGTCGCGTTGCTGCGCGGCTACTGGAAGTACCTGTTGCAGACCGGCGTGCCGTTCTCGCAGGGCTCGGTCGAACAGACCCTGGCCCGTTACCCGCTGCTGGCCCGGCTGCTGGTCGAGCTGTTCGAGGCGCGCTTCGACCCGGCCCTCACCGACGCGGCGCAGGTGCGCGCCGGCCAGCAGCAGCTGGCCGACCAGCTGCGCCCGCTGGCGCGCGGCGAGGAAGGCACGGTGCGCGTGCTGCAGGAGGTGGTGGACGCGCGCGGCGCCGAGCGCGGCGCGCGGTCGGGCGTGGTGCGCGACGCGCTGCTGCGGCTGCTGGACCGGGTGGACAGCCTGGACGACGACCGCATCCTGCGCAGCTTCATCGACGTGATCGACGCGACCCTGCGGACCAGCTACTACCAGCGCGATGCCGCCGGCCAGCCGGCGGAAACCATCAGCTTCAAGTTCGACCCGGCCCAGGTGCCGGACATGCCCAAGCCGCGTCCGTACCGCGAGATCTTCGTGTACGGCCCGCGGGTGGAAGGCGTGCACCTGCGCTTCGGCCCGGTCGCCCGCGGCGGCCTGCGCTGGTCGGACCGGCGCGAGGACTTCCGCACCGAGGTGCTGGGCC
>JBQGEI010000316.1:0-7045 GCA_052039535.1 Pseudoxanthomonas sp. | reverse complement strand
TGCCCCCACCCCGACTGCCCGATGACCCCGAGCCTGCGCCGCAAGCTTGAAGCGCTGGCCGAGCGCCGCGACGAACTGGAACGCCTGCTCGCCGACCCCGGCGTGATGGCCGACAACGCCCGTTTCCGCGACCTTTCGCGTGAATTCGCCCAGCTCGAGCCGGTGGCCACCGCGCTGGCGGCCGAGGCGCGCGCGCGCGCCGACCTGGCCTCCGCCGAGGCCATGCGCGAGGACCCGGAGCTGGCGGAGCTGGCCCAGGAGGAAGTGGCCACCGCGCGCCAGCGCCTGCAGGAGCTGGACCATGAGCTGTCGCTGCTGCTGGTGCCGAAGGACCCGCGCGACGAGGGCAACCTGTTCCTGGAGGTGCGCGCCGGCACCGGCGGCGACGAGGCGGCGCTGTTCGCCGGCGACCTGTTCCGCATGTACGCCCGCTATGCCGAGCGCCAGGGCTGGCGGGTCGAGGTGGAGTCGGACAACGCCGGCGAGCATGGCGGCTACAAGGAGATCGTGGCGCGCATCGTCGGCCGCGGGGCGTACTCGAAGCTGAAGTTCGAATCCGGGACCCACCGCGTGCAGCGGGTCCCGGCCACCGAGTCGCAGGGCCGCATCCACACCTCCGCGGCGACCGTGGCGATCATTCCCGAGGCCGACGAGATCGAGGTGATCGCGATCAAACCGGCGGACCTGAAGGTCGACACCTTCCGCTCCTCCGGCGCCGGCGGCCAGCACGTCAACAAGACCGACTCGGCCATCCGCATCACCCACCTGCCCAGCGGACTGGTGGTCGAGAGCCAGACCGAGCGCAGCCAGCACGCCAACCGCGACAAGGCGATGAAGCGGCTCAAGGCGCAGCTGCTGGACGCCGAACGCAGCCGCCTGCAGGCGGCGCAGGCCGAGAGCCGGCGCCTGCAGGTGGGCAGCGGCGACCGCAGCCAGCGTATCCGCACCTACAACTTCCCGCAGGGCCGGATCACCGACCACCGCGTCGAGGGCCTGACCCTGTACGACCTGCCCGACGTGCTGGAAGGTGGCCTGGACGGACTGGTCCAGCGCCTTCAGCAGGAACATCAGGCCGACGAGCTGGCGCGCCTGACCCGCGAATGAGCGCGGCCGGCCGCGCGCGCCGGCGCCGGCCGCGCTAGGCTAGCGGCCATGAGCGCCGCATCCGGATTCCTGCCCCTGACCCTGTGCGTGCTGACCGTCTCGGACACGCGCACCGCCGACAACGACAGTTCCGGCGACTTCCTCGTCGACGCCCTGCAGGCGTCCGGCCATCGCCTGCACGCGCGCGCGCTGCTGCCCGATGACCGCTACCGGCTGCGCGCGCTGGTCTCGGCCTGGATCGCCGAGCCGGCGGTGGACGGCATCCTGGTCACCGGCGGCACCGGCTTCACCGGCCGCGACTCCACGCCCGAGGCGCTGCTGCCGCTGCTGGACAAGCAGATGCCGGGCTTCGGCGAGATGTTCCGCGCGGTGAGCGTGGAGGAGATCGGCACGGCGTCGCTGCAGTCGCGTGCCTTCGCCGGCGTCGCCAACGCCACCTTCCTGTTCGCCCTGCCCGGCTCCACCTCGGCCTGCCGCACGGCCTGGGAGAAGATCATCGTCCACCAGCTGGACGCGCGTACCCGCCCCTGCAACCTCGCCGGCCTGCGTCCGCGGCTGCGCGAGGCCTGAGCGCCTTCAGCCGACGCTGAAACCCGGCCGGACGCGCTCCGCGTACGGGTAGCGGCCGACCGCCTCGACCTCCGCCGCCGGCGGTCCCTGGCGCAACCACTGCTCCAGCGCATCGATCGCCTCCAGCGTGCCGGAGGCGACCACTTCGACCCGCCCGTCAGCCAGGTTCACCGCGCTGCCATCCAGCCCGAGGCGCTGCGCCTGCGCGCGGGTCGATGCGCGGTAGGACACGCCCTGGACCTGGCCGCTGACCAGGAACCTTGCCGCGGGCATGCTCAGCCCCCGGCCTTGCCGGCCACCGCCAGCTCGATGTCCGCCGCGGTGACCGGGCCGAGGAAGCTGCGCGCCACCGCGCCATCGGGCGCGATGAGGTAGGTCATCGGCAGGCCGCGCGGGGTGGCGAAATCGCCCGGGGGTGCGAAGGGGTCGAGGATCACGACCGGGTAGGACACCGGGTGCCGCTGCAGGAACGCCTGCATCTCGGCCGGCGCGATGTCCTCGTAGGCCAGGCCCACCACCTCGATCTGCTCGCGCATGGTGTGCAGCGCCGACAGTTCCGGCATCTCCTTCAGGCACGGCTTGCACCAGGTCGCCCAGAAGTTGACCACCACCCACTTGCCGCGGTGGGCGGCCAGGTCGTAGGTCGCGCCATCGACGGTGGTACCGGTGAAGGCCGGCGAGGCAGCGGTCTGGGCCGCCGCCGGGGGCGCCTCGAGGTCCGGCGGCGGCTCCGCGGCAACGGGGGGTGCGGGGGCTGCCGGCGATCCGGCAGCGTCAGGCGCCGGGGCCTGGCGCCCGCAGGCCCCGAGCAGCAGCACCAGCAGCAGCGCGCACAGGCGGAAATACGTCATCTCACTCTCCATTGAAACGCGGGTAGAGGGACCCCACGCGGCGGCGCAGCGCATCGCGCAGCGGCAGGCGCAGGTCGTCGAGCACGGCGCTGGCGTCCTGGCCCAGTGCATCCTCGTGGCAGGGCAGCCACGCTTCGTCCACCGGGATGCGCACGCCACAGGCCTCGTACAGCTCGCCGAGGGTGACCTTGTCCAGGTCGCGCGCCAGCAGCCATTCGCCCCGCTCGTCGCGCCGCACCACGCGCACCCGGTCCAGCTGGGTGAGCAGTTCCTGCAGCAGCGAATCGGTGAGCAGGGGCTCCAGCTCCAGCATCTGCGCGGTGTGCAGGCCGCGGCCGTCGCGACGGGCCTCGCTGAAACGCCCGACCAGGCGCAGCAGCGCGTAGACCTCGTATCCGGGCGGCAGGCGCATGGCCGCCGGCTGGTAACGGAAGGCAGCCAGCGAGGAGGCCAGCGAGGCGCCCAGGAGGATCGCGCACCAGCCCAGGTAGATCCACAGCATCAGGATCGGGATGAAGGCCGCCGCGCCATACAGGTTCTGGTAGCCCTGGAAGCTGGCCAGGTAGAACCCCAGGCCGACCTTGATCAGCTCCAGCAGCAGCACCGCCACCACTGCCCCGGCGAACGCATGCCGCCACTTGACCGAATGGTGCGGCACCACCCGGTACACCAGCATCACCACCGCCAGTTCGATCAGCACCGGCGCCAGGCCGACGCTGAAGCGCACCAGCGCGTGCCCGACCGGATTGGCGAACACGGTCAGCGCGAAGAAGCGCGCCGAGACCGACAGCGAGGCGGCCGCCAGCAGCGCGCCCAGGGTCAGCACGGTCCAGTAGACCAGGTAGCGCGACAGCTGCGGCCGCGCGCTGGCCACCCGCCAGATGCGGTTGAAGGTGGCCTCCACGCTGTTGAGGGTGACCAGCAGCGAGACGACCAGGGCCACGGTGCCGGCGGCGGTGAGCTTGCCGATGTTGCCGCTCAGCTCGGTCAGCCGGATCTTGATCGCGTCGGCCGAGCTGGGCACGAAATTGGACAGCACGTAGTCGACCAGATCGCCGCTGAGGGACTGGAACGACGGGAACGCCGCCAGCACCCCGAGCACCACCACCGCCAGCGGCACCAGCGCGAAGGCGGTGGTGTAGGCCAGCGCCGCGCCCGCCTGCAGCAGGCGGTCGTCGACGAAGCGCGCCCAGACGAAACGCGCGAACGCCAGCGCCCGGGCGCGATCGCGCATCCGTTCACGCCAGCCTGTATCCAGCCGATCCCTGCCCATCGGCGCAAGCCTACCCGATGCACGGCGCAGGCCGCATCGCCGATACTGCGGCGCTGGCACTCCTAGGAATCCCCATGGCCGACATCCTGGTCCTGTATTACAGCCGCGGCGGCTCGGTCGCCCGCCTCGCCCGGCAGATCGCGCGTGGCGTCGGCGAGGTGCCCGGCATGCAGGCGCGGCTGCGCAGCGTGCCGCCGGTATCGGCGGTGACCCAGCCGGTTGCGCCCCCGGTGCCGGAGGACGGGGCCCCCTACGTCACCTCGCAGGACCTGGCCGAATGCGCGGGCCTGGCCCTTGGCAGCCCGACCCGGTTCGGCAACATGGCCGCGCCGGTGAAGCACTTCCTCGACGGCCTCGGCGGCGAGTGGGCCAGCGGCACGCTGATCGGCAAGCCCGCGGCGGTGTTCACTTCCACCGCCACCCAGCACGGCGGCCAGGAGTCGACCCTGCTGACCATGCACGTGCCACTGCTGCACCACGGCTGCGTGATCGTCGGCATTCCGTATTCGGAGCCGCTGCTCAGCAGCACCCGCGGCGGCGGTACCCCGTATGGCGCCAGCCATGTCGCCGGCGCCGACGACGACCCGCAACCCACCGAGGAGGAGGCGGTGCTGGCGCGCGCACTGGGCCGGCGGCTGGCCGACATCGCTGCCAGGCTGGCCCGCTGATGCGCGCGCACCGCGTGCTTGGCGTCGCCCTGCTGGCGCTGGCGCTGCTGTACCTGGCCTGGTTCCATGACGACCGCGATGCCGCCGCGGCGCTGCTGGTGTTCGCGCTGCCGCCGCTGCTGCTGGCGGTCCCGGCGTGGCGCGGGGGCCGCAGGGCCGGCTTCTGGTCGGGCGTGCTGGCCCTGTTCTGGTTCAGCCACGGAGTGATGCACGCCTGGGCACACCCGGAGGGCGCGGCCTATGCGTGGGCGGCGATCGCGCTGTCGCTGGCGGTGGTCGCCGCGTCCAGCTGGGCGGGGCTTCGCGCCCGCTTCGGCGCGCGCCACTGAGCCGGGCGCCCGGGCCGGCGACGGTTTCATTCGCACCTTCCGCCTGCGCGGGGCGATAATCGCCCCCCCGGCGGGCCGGCCCGGCACCGCCTGTCCACGTTCAACGGCCACGGCGCGGGCCGTCCCGGCAGGAGCCCCCATGGAAGAGCTGCTGATCGTCACCACCGGTGGCACGATCGACAAGATCTACTTCGACGACAAGTCCGACTACCAGATCGGCGAGCCGCAGATCGGCACGATCCTGCGCGAGCTGGGGGTCAGTTTCCGCTTCAGCGTGATCCCGATCCTGCGCAAGGATTCGCTGCACATCACCGATGCCGACCGCGAGCTGGTGCGCGCCACCATCGCCGCCCAGCCCGCGCGCCACGTGCTGGTCACCCATGGGACGGACAGCATGGTGCAGACCGGCATGGTGCTGCGCTCGATCAGCGACAAGACCATCGTCATGACCGGCGCGCTGAGCCCGGCGCGCTTCCGTGGCTCGGACGCGGAGTTCAACATCGGCTGCGCGATCGGCGCGGTGCAGACCCTGCCCGCCGGCGTCTACATCGCCATGAACGGCCTGATCTGGGCGCCGGACAAGGTGCGCAAGAACGTGGCCGCCAACCGCTTCGAACCGGCCTGAGCCCCGTCCGGTGGCAATGGCCACGCGTGCCACCCGTGCGCTTGACGCCGCCGGCGTGGCCTACCGCCTGCATCCGTACGACTACGACGCCGAGGCCAGCGCCGCGGCCGGTGGCAAGGCCCTGCAGGCGGCCGCGGCATTGGGGGTCGAGCCGGTCCGCGTGCTGAAGACGCTGATGGCCTGGGTCGACGCGCAACCGGTGTGCGTGGTGCTGCCGTCCGACCGCCAGGTCCTGCCCAGGGCGCTCGCCGCGGCCGCCGGCGGCAAGTCCGCGCGGATGATGGAAGTGGCCGAGGCGGAGCGCCGCAGCGGCTACCGGGTCGGCGGCATCAGCCCGTTCGCACAGCAGCGGCCGTCGCCCGCCTGGTTCGAGCAGGATGCTCTGGCACTGCCAACGGTGCTCATCAACGCCGGCCAGCGCGGGCTGCTGCTGGAGCTGGCCCCGGCCGAAGCGGTACGGGTGCTGCAGGCGCGGACCGCGACGCTGAGCCGCACATAGCCCGGACCCGCGAGGTGCGCCGGGGAAGACGCTCGGCAATCAGCGGATCGAAGCGACGGCAGGCCCCACCGGATGCGGCCGGCGGTCTTGCCGGGCGCACCGCGGTCAGAACATCCCGGTCTCGAGGCGGGCGGCTTCGGACATCATGTGCCGGCCCCACGGCGGATCGAACACCAGCTCCACGTCGGCCTCGACGATGGTGGGGATCTGCTCGAGCTTGCTGCGCACGTCGTCCACCAGGATCTCGCCCATGCCGCAGCCGGGCGCGGTCAGGGTCATCTTCACGTCGATCGTGCGGCTGCCATCGTCGCGGTGCCTGAGGTTGGCCTCGTACACCAGCCCAAGGTCGACGATGTTGAACGGGATTTCCGGATCGAAGCAGGTGCGCAGCTGGTTCCAGACCATGGTCTCGACCTCGCTGTCGCTGGCATCGGCCGGCAACTGCAGCTCCGCGGGCGCTTCCTTGCCGATGGCATCGGCGTCCTTGCCCGCGATCCGGAAGAGGTTGCCCTCCACGAACACGGTATAGCTGCCGCCCAGTCCCTGGGTGATATAGCCGGTGCTGCCGGCCGGAAGGGTCACGGCCTCGCCCTGCGGCACCATGACGGCGGCGCAATCGCGCTCGAAACGGACGGGTTCGCTGCTGCGGGAATACATGCGGCGGATATGGGGCAGCCCGCCCGCGGTTGCAAGGGACGGCCATCGGGGCAGTGGGAAGGCGCTCATTCTAGCGCATGGCCGCTACGCGTATGCTTGGCCGCCCCGCCCGGACCCTCGCCCGATGCCCGACACCGCCCCGCGCCCCGCCAGCCCACGCCACGCCTGGCTGTGGCTGCCGCTGCTGCTGCTCGGCATGGCTACCACCGTGGTGGCGTGGGCGTCGCTGTCGCTGGCCAGCGGCAGCCAGCATGGCTGGGCCGCGGTGCTGGTCGCGCTGGAGATGGCGCTGATGCTGCGCCTGGGCGGGATGCGGCCGGGCTGGGGTCGCGCGCTGGTGGCCGCCGCCGCCACCGCCGCGGTGATCGCCGCGGTGCAGTGGGCGATCGCTTCCGGCCACATCGGCGCGCAGATGGGCCTGACCCCGTGGCAGGCGGCGCCGAAGATGGGCGCCGGCTACGTCCTCACG
>JBQGEI010000315.1:0-4478 GCA_052039535.1 Pseudoxanthomonas sp. | reverse complement strand
CCTGGTGGAGAGCGGCCCGGTGACCGGGGTGTTCCTGCACCCGCAGCATCCGACCACGCGGCGTTTCGTGTCCGAGGCCGAGCACACCGATGGCGAGGGCCAGCCCGACTTCGGCGCCGTGCGCGGCCGGGTGCTGCGCCTGACCTTCCTCGGGGAGGACACCTACGCGCCGCTGCTGGGCCGCGTCGCCCGCCAGACCGGCGTGGACTACAACATCCTGTCCGGACGCATCGACCGCATCCGCGACACCCCCTATGGCCAGCTGGTGGTGGCCCTGGACGGCGGCGACGCCGGCGCGGCGCAGCAGGCATTCGAGGCCGCCGGCGTCACCGTGGAGGTACTGCGCCCATGATCCCGTTGCCGATGGCCGCCACCGCGGCCGGCTTCTTCCGCCACCTGGATGCGGGTAAGTGGGCCGAGATCGGCCAGGCCACGCTGGACACCCTGGCCATGCTCGGCGGCGCGCTGCCGCTGACCGGGCTGATCGGCCTGCCGCTGGGCGTGCTGCTGTTCCTGGCCGGCCCGCGGCAGCTGCACGAGCGTCGCGGCTTCTACGCGGTGCTGTCGCTGCTGGTCAACATATTGCGCTCGGTGCCTTTCATCATCCTGATGATCGCGATGATCCCGCTGACCCTGGCGGTGATGGGCACCTCGCTCGGTGTACGCGGTGCGATCCTGCCGCTGGTCGTGGGCGCCGCACCGTTCTATGCGCGCCTGGTGGAAACCGCGTTGCGCGAGGTCGACCGCGGCGTGATCGAGGCCAGCCTGGCGATGGGCGCCACCACCTGGCAGCTGGTGTGGCGCGTGCTGCTGCCCGAGGCCCGCCCGGGCCTGGTGGCTGGCGCCACGGTGACCACCATCGCCCTGGTGGGCTTCACCGCCATGGGCGGTGCGATCGGCTCCGGGGGCCTGGGCGACCTGGCCTTCCGCGACGGCTACCAGCGCTCGCATACCGACGTGGCCCTGGTCACGGTCGTGCTGCTGCTGGTACTGGTGCAACTCGTGCAGATGCTGGGCGACCGCCTGGTGGCCCGCTACAGCCGGCGCTGAGCCGCGCCGTATCCTTCCTGACGCCTTCCTCCGGATCTTCCCCATGCGCGCACGTTTCCTGCCCCTCCTCCTCGCCGCCAGCGCGGTGCTAGCCGGTTGCGGCGGCGGATCCGGTTCCACCGGCGAGGACACCCTCAGCGTGGCCGCCACCGCGGTGCCGCATGCGGAGATCCTGGAGGTGGTCAAGCCGCTGCTGGAGAAGGAGGGCGTGCGCCTGCAGGTGCGCGTGTTCAACGACTACGTGCAACCCAACGACCAGGTCGCGCAGAAGCACATCGACGTGAACTACTTCCAGACCGAGCCGTACCTGCAGGCCTACAACGCCGGCCGTGGTACCGGGCTGGTGACGGTCACCGGCGTGCACATCGAGCCGTTCGGCGCCTATTCGCGCCGCCACGCCTCGCTGAAGGCGCTGCCGGACGGCGCCGACGTGGCGATCCCCAACGACCCGAGCAACAACTCGCGCGCGCTGATCCTGCTGCATACCGCCGGCGTGATCACCCTGGTGGACCCATCCAATGCCCTGGCCACCCAGCGCGACATCACCGCCAATCCCAAGAGGCTGAAGTTCCGCGAGCTGGACTCGGCGATGCTGCCGCGCATCCTCGACCAGGTGGACCTGGCCCTGATCAACACCAACTACGCGCTGGACGCCGGGTTGGACCCGACCCGTGACGCCCTGGCGATCGAGGGCGCCGATTCGCCCTACGTGAACTTCCTGGTCGCCCGTCCCGACAACCGCGACGACCCGCGGGTGCAGGCGCTGGCGCGGGCTCTCACCAGCTCCGAGGTCAAGGCCTTCATCGAGCAGAAGTACCGCGGCGCGGTGCTGCCGGCGTTCTGAACGATGCCGGTCCTGCTGGCCATCCTGCTCGCGGTGCTGCTGGCGGCCGGACTGATGCTGCTGTTGTTGCCGCTGTCGTTGTGGCAGCGCTACCGGGTGGCACGCTCGCGCCGCCGGGCCAGTGCATGGGTGGCGGGTCTGGCGTGGTGGTCGGCGCTGGCGTCCAGCGGCCTGATGCTGCTGTCCACCGCGCTGGCCGGGCTGCTGTGGCCGCTGGCGTGGAGCTATGTGGCGATGGCCTATCCGGCCGGGCTGCTGCTGGGCGCCGCCGGCCATGCGCTTACCCGCTTCGAAGCCCTGCCCGATGGCCTCTACTACCGCTCCAGTGCCTGGCTGGTGTCGGGGCTGGCGCTGCTGGTGACGGTGCGCCTGTGCGCCGGACTGGTGCAGACACTGCGGGTATGGACCACCGGCGCGACATGGCCCGACAGTGGCTGGCTCAGCCACGCCGGGCTGCTGGCGATGGGCGCACTGCTGCTGGGCTACGCCACTGCCCAGGCTTGGGGGCTGCGCCATCGCCTGCGCCGTTACCTGCGCCACCGCGGCTACGACCGTTCGCCGCGCTAGCCCAACGCACGCAGGCGGGCCTGGGCCCGCCTGCGTGGTCTCCCGGTTCCAGCCGGATGCCTGTCAGCCTGTCAGGCGTCGTGGCCGGACGCCACGGTCAGAAGCGGGCGCCGATGCCGACGCCCACGGTCCACGGATCCAGGTCGAGCTCCTCGCCCGTACCGGTGCCACCCACGCGCACTTCCGGACGCGAGTGCATGTAGCGCACGTCGGTGCGGGCGAACCAGGTCTCGTTGATGTTCATGTCCACGCCGACGGTGCCGATCGCACCCTTGGCGGTTTCCAGCCCGACCGCGCCGCCGGCGCCGGCGAGGTCCTCGTTGCTGAAGTTGGACTCGTAGTAGCCCAGGCCCACGAACGGGCGGAAGGTCTGGCCGGCCTGGCCGAAGTGCCACTGGCCGCTCAGCGCGATGGGCTGCTGTTCGACGGTGCCGATCTTGCCGAAGTCGTCCGAGCGGACGCGGTGGTTGAACTTGTCGGCAGCGCCCCACAGCTCGACCGCGAAGTTGTCGGTCGCATACCAGCTCGCGCTCAGGGTCGGGGCCGGGCCGCCGTCCACGCGCAGGCCGTTGCCGGGATCGGAAGGCTCGATGTGGGCAATGCCGCCGACCACCGCAAAGCGCTTGTCCGCAGCGGTGGAGGTGCCGGTGCCGTCCTGGGCGAAGGCCGGCGCGGCGACCGCCAGCGCGGGAACCAGGGCAAGGGTCAGGATTCGAATGGACCGCATGGGGGATCTCCTCTTTCGTTGTTCTGTGGCCCGTGGAGTGGGCGGGGCCGACCGTAGGAGCGTCTGGATGAACCGATCCCTGCCATCGCCCGCAGGTCGCCCCGGCCATTCAGCAAACACCCCGCGGAGCCCGCGGTTGCGGGCCCGACGGCGTCTGCGCGGATTCATCCAGCTGAGGGCGGCGTGCACGAAAACCGGCGCTGCCTGCTCCGTGATGCGCCGGTGTAGGACGCCGTTTGCGGAGCCCGTGGATGGATGGTTTCCCCTGGAACCTTCCCGCCTGGAAAGGCGCGTGCGGACGCTACGCCGGCGGAGGTTGGCGGGTGCGGCGCGGGCGGACACAATAGACGTCTTTCCCCACGCACAACGCCGGAGTCCTGGCATGGCCCAAATCAAGGAAGCGCGCGTCCCCGATATCGGGGATTACAGCGACGTCCCCGTCATCGAAATCCTGGTCGCCGTGGGCGATACCGTGGCCAAGGACCAGGGGCTGGTCACGCTGGAGTCGGACAAGGCCACGCTGGAAGTGCCTTCGGCCTTCGCCGGCGTGGTCAAGGAACTCAAGGTCAAGCTCGGCGACACCCTGTCCGAGGGCGGCGTGGTGGCCCTGATCGAGGTGGCCGAAGGCGAAGCCGCCGCACCGGCCGCCGCGCCCGCCGCCGCCGCCGCACCGGCTGCGCCGACCACGCCCGCCGCGTCGGTCAAGACCGCCGAGACCGGCGAGCGGGTCGAGCCGGTGGCCGTGCCCGAGCAGGCCGACAAGCTGGCCCAGCGCGAGATCGCCCAGGCCCAGTCGCACCAGCCCGCCTCCGGCGCGAGCGCGCCGCGGACCCCGCCGGTGGAGTTCAATGCCGACAGCGTGCTGCCGGAGAAGGTGCCGTACGCGACCCCGGCAGTGCGCCTGTTCGCGCGCGAGCTGGGCGTGGACCTGTTCCAGGTCACCGGCAGCGAACGCGGCGGCCGCATCACCCGCGAGGACGTGCAGCGCTACGTCAAGGGCGCGCTGTCCGGTGGCGCCCCGGCCCAGGCGGCGGCCGCTGGCGGGGGTGGCAACGGGCTCAGCCTGCTGCCCTGGCCGAAGGTGGATTTCAGCAAGTTCGGCGAGACCGAGACCCAGCCGCTGTCGCGGATCAAGAAGATCTCCGGCGCCAACCTGGCGCGCAACTGGGCGATGATCCCGCACGTCACCCAGTTCGACCAGGCCGACATCACCGGGCTGGAGGAGCTGCGCGTGCAGCTCAACAAGGAGCAGGAGAAGAGCAAGTCCGGCATCAAGCTGACCATGCTCGC
>JBQGEI010000314.1:0-7359 GCA_052039535.1 Pseudoxanthomonas sp. | reverse complement strand
ACGTACTGGTCCAGCACCTCGAGGATCTCGCGCGGCTTGGGCAGCGAGCTGCGCGCCGACTGGGCCTTCTCCTCGAGCTCCTCGCGGATGATGTCGTTGCAAAGCTCCACGCATTCATCGCAGATGAACACGCTGGGGCCGGCGATCAGCTTGCGCACCTCGTGCTGGCTCTTTCCGCAGAAGGAGCAGTAGAGGATCTTGTTGCCGTCGCCGGTACGGCCTTGCCGGTCTTCGCTCATGCTTGTGCTTTTCCAGTATTGCGTCCCGCCAGGGCGGGTTTGGGGGCGAGAATAGCACAGGGCCGGAGCCGCGCCAGAAGCGCGCCGGGCCTGTATCTCGCAGGTTTGCGCGACCCCGCGGAGGCCGTCGGCACCCGCGGGACCATCCGGTCAGCCGGCCTGGATGGAGTCTTCCGAGCGCCGTTCCAGTACCTCGTCCACCAGCCCATAGGCCTTGGCTTCGGCAGCGCTCTTGAAGTTGTCGCGCTCGGTGTCGCGGGCGATCGTCTCGATGCTCTGGCCGGTGTGCTGGGCCAGGATCTCGTTCAGGCGCGCACGCATGCTTAGGATCTCGCGCGCGTGGATGTCGATGTCGGTGGCCTGGCCCTGGAAGCCGCCCAGCGGCTGGTGGATCATGACCCGCGAGTTCGGCAGCGCATAGCGCTTGCCGGCGGCGCCGGCGGCCAGCAGCACGGCGCCCATCGAGGCGGCCTGGCCGACACAGATGGTGCTCACGTCCGGCTTGATGTACTGCATCGTGTCGTAGATGGCCATGCCTGCCGTCACCAACCCGCCGGGCGAGTTGATGTAGAGGCTGATGTCCTTCTCGGGGTTCTCCGCTTCCAGGAACAGCATCTGCGCGATGATCACGTTGGCGACGTGGTCCTCGACCGGCCCGACCAGGAAGATCACCCGCTCCTTGAGCAGGCGGGAATAGATGTCATAGGCGCGCTCGCCGCGGCTGGTCTGCTCGACCACCATCGGGACCAGGTTCAGGGCTTTGGTCGGAATCATGCTCATGCTGCGGTGCGCCTCGTGCGGGATCGTGGGGGTCGCCTGGCTGGCACGCCAGGCCGTCTACCATGGCGCCGGGCGACCCGAAGGCCGCCCGTGCCACGGCGCCATCATGCCCGGATCGCGTCCTGGAACGACAGCGCCTGCTCGGTATGCTGGGCGCGCTCGGCGATCCAGTCGATCACCTGCTCTTCCATCACCCGGGCCTGCAGTCCCTGCATCAGCTGGGGGTCGTTGCGGTACATCTCAATGACCTGCTCCGGCTCCTCGTAGGTCGAGGCGATCAGGCGCAGGGTTTCGTTCAGGCGCTTGGGATCCAGGCGCAGCTCGTTGCGGCGCGCGACCTCGCCCACCAGCAGGCCGGCCAGCACGCGCTTGCGCGCCGGCTCCACGAACTGCTGCCAGGCATCGGCCGGCGGCTGGCCCGGGTCACGGCCGCTGTTGCGGCGGATCTGCTCGACCTGCTGGGCCAGCATGCCGCGCGCCTCGCTCTCTACCAGGCGCGGCGGCAGCTCCACGTGCGCCCAGGTGGAGGTCAGCTGCTCGCCGACCTCGCGGCGCAGGCGGTTCATCAGCGCGCCGCGAAGCTCGCGCTCGAGGTTGGTGCGGATGTCCTCGCGGAACTTCTCCATCTCCCCGCTCTTGACGCCGAAGCTCTTGATGAAGCCGGCATCGACCTCCGGCAGCACCGGCTCGGACACCTGGCCCAGGGTCACGTGGACCTGGGCGGTCTTGCCTGCCAGCTCCGCCTGGCGCCAGCTCTCCGGGAAGGCCACGTCGAGGACATGCTCGACGCCCTGCTCCAGGCCGACCAGCGCGCTTTCCAGCGCCGGCAGCAGCTGGGCCGAACCGATCACCGTGGTGAAACGCTCCTCGCCCTCGGCCGGCTGGCGGAAATCACCGGCCTCGGTCCACAGCGAACCGGCCACCAGGTCCCCCTCGGCGGCGGCACGTTCGACCTTGTTCCAGGTGCGGCGCTGCATGCGCAGGTTGTCGATCATCTGGTCGATGTCGGCGTCGGTGACGTCGGCGGTGTGGCGGGTGACGTTCAGCTTGGCGACGTCGATCTCGCCGAAGTCCGGCACCACCTCGAAGGTGGCCACGAAATCCAGCTCGCCCTCGCCCGCGCGGTCGATCTGCGGCATGCCGGCCAGGCGCAGGTCGTTCTCACGGATCGCGGCGTCGAAGTTCTGGCGCACCAGCGCGCCGAGCACCTCGGCCTTGACCTGCTCGCCGAAGCGCTGCTCGATCACCTTGGCCGGGACCTTGCCCGGACGGAAGCCCTTGATGCGGGCGGTGCGCGCGATCTCGCGCAGGCGTCCGCTGACGCCCGACTGCAGCTGCTCCGCCGGCAGGCTGAAGTTAAGGCGGCGCTCGAGGTTGCCCGTGGATTCGACGGAAACTTGCATGTGGTCTGGCTCCTGCGCCGCGGCGCTGGCCGCGGGTCGATCGGTTTGTGGACGGACAGCACCGACATCCTGCCGGCCTGCGCGGAAAACGCGCTAGTTTGGACGATCACCGGCGGGCGCGCCAGTATTTGTCACGATGCCATTGACAGGCGATCCGGGCATTCCCGACAATAGCCGGCCTTGCGGAGCGGAACCTGCTCCGGGAGCCGGATTCCGGCCTACCGGAGCCGGAACCAGAACGCCGGGGTATAGCGCAGTCTGGTAGCGCGCCTGCTTTGGGAGCAGGATGTCGGGGGTTCGAATCCCTCTACCCCGACCATCTGCCGGAGGCAGGCGATGCGAGCCGTGTTGTGCGCCTGTAGCTCAACCGGATAGAGCACCGACCTTCTAAGTCGGGGGTTGCAGGTTCGATTCCTGCCGGGCGCGCCATCCGAGGCGTCGGCGGTATCATTGTTCCATCTGTGGTGGCTGTAGCTCAGTTGGTTAGAGTACTGGATTGTGATTCCAGTGGTCGGGGGTTCGAATCCCCTCAGCCACCCCACCCAACAACGCGAGTCCGGAGATTTTTCGATTCCGGTGTTGCACTGGCCGCAAGGTGTCATTACACTGCGCGGCTCAGGTTTCAGGGGGCCGTTAGCTCAGTTGGTAGAGCAGCTGACTCTTAATCAGTAGGTCCAAGGTTCGAATCCTTGACGGCCCACCACCCTGTAGAAGACGCCCGGCATCGCCGGGCGTTTTTCGTTGGCGCTCTCCCGTATCGCCCAGCGACGCGGCTAGAATGCGCCCGCATGCGAAAGTGGCGGAATTGGTAGACGCACTGGATTTAGGTTCCAGCGGGTAACCCCCGTGCGGGTTCGAGTCCCGCCTTTCGCACCACCCCGCGCCGAGGCCCCCGGACACACCGGGAGGGCGGTAGCGGCGGGCGGTACCCGCGACCGACGCGCCAGCCTGTATCCTTCGTCCCATCCCTACGATCGAAGGAGCGAAAGCGACATGCGCAGCGGAAATCCCGCATTGAAGGAATCCACCTTCCTCGACCTCGGCAGCGGCACCGTCGTGTCCCGCGACGCCGGGGCGATGACGCTCAACGGCACCGTCAACAAGACCGGCCTGCTGTTGCTGCTGGCGGTTGTCACCGGCACCTTCGCCTGGTCGCAGATGGAGATCACCGAGGCCGGCGTGACCGGAATGGGCTATGTGTGGGGCGGCATGATCGCCGGCTTCATCCTTGCCATGGTCACGATCTTCAAGAAGCAGTGGTCGCCCGTCACCGCGCCGCTGTATGCGTTGGCCGAGGGCTTCTTCCTGGGCGGCATCTCCGCCGTGTTCGAGGCCCGCTTCCCCGGCATCGTGATGCAGGCCGTGCTGCTGACCTTCGGCACCCTGTTCGCGCTGCTGTTCGCCTACCGCAGCGGCCTGATCAAGGCCACCGAGAATTTCAAGCTCGGCGTGGTCGCGGCCACCGGCGGCATCGCCCTGATCTACCTGGCGACCATCGCGCTGGGTTTCTTCGGGATCAACATCCCGTACATCCACGAGTCCGGCCTGATCGGCATCGGCTTCAGCCTGTTCGTGGTGGTGATCGCCGCCCTGAACCTGGTGCTGGACTTCGACTTCATCGAAACGGGCGTCGAGCAGGGCGCGCCGAAGTTCATGGAGTGGTACGGCGCATTCGGGCTGATGGTCACCCTGGTCTGGCTGTATGTCGAATTCCTGCGGCTGCTGTCCAAGCTGCAGTCGCGCGACTGATCCGGCCCGCATCGCAGCATCGCAACGGGCGCCCCAGGGCGCCCGTTCGCGTTCCGGGATCCGCGGCGCAGCCAAAGAAAGGGGGCGCCGAAGCGCCCCCGCGGTCTTGCCGCCCCGCCCTGCCGCTTACAGCCGGCCAGCGATCGCGCGGGCAAAGCCCATGGTGGTGCCGGTGCCGCCCAGGTCGCCGGTGAGCGAATCCTTGGCCTCCATCGTCGCCACGATCGCCTTGCGCAGGCGCTCGGCGTTCTGCGGCTGGCCGATGTGGTCCAGCATCTGCGCGGCCGCCAGCAGCAGCGCGCAGGGGTTGGCGATGCCCTTGCCGGCGATGTCAGGGGCGGTGCCGTGCACCGCTTCGAAGATGGCCGCGTGCTCACCGATGTTGGCGCCCGGAGCCAGCCCCAGGCCGCCGACCAGGCCGGCGCACAGGTCGGAGATGATGTCGCCGAACAGGTTGGTGGTGACCAGCACGTCGAACTGCTCGGGGCGCATCACCAGCTGCATGCAGGCGTTGTCCACGATCATTTCCTGGAACTCGATGTCCGGGTAATGCGCGGCGACCTCGCGGGCCACGTTGAGGAACAGGCCGGAGGTGGACTTGATGATGTTGGCCTTGTGCACCGCGGTGACCTTCTTGCGGCCGGTGCTGCGGGCCAGCTCGAAGGCGTAGCGGACGATGCGCTCGGAACCCTTGCGGGTGACCTTCGCGCCGGAGACCGCGACCTCGCCGTCGGCCGACACTTCCTGGCCCTCGGCCAGGTAGGCGCCTTCGGTGTTCTCACGCACCGTGATCAGGTCCACGCCGTCGGCGAAGCGCGACTTGGTGTTCGGGAACGACTTGGCCGGACGCACGTTGGCGTACAGGTCGAACTTCCGCCGCAGCGCCACGTTGATGGAGCTGAAGCCCTCGCCGACCGGCGTGGTCAGCGGGCTCTTGAGGGCGACCTTGTTCTTGGAGATCGAGGCCAGCGTCGCTTCAGGCAACAGGTCGCCATGCTTTTCCAGCGCGACCAGGCCGGCGTCGGCGTACTCGTAGGTCAGCCCGGCCTTGAGGGCGTCGAGCACGAAGAGGGTGGCATCCATGATCTCCGGGCCGATGCCGTCGCCGCGGATGACCGTGATTGTCTGCGTCATAACTGTAGGGTTTCCGTACAAATGTGGGGAGCGCCTACCGAAGACTCGCGATCACAGGCGCCAGGAGGTTTCACCGGCAATTATGCCCGATCCGCCTGCACGGCCCCAACCGACCTTGGTCTAAACGCCGCCGCGACCACGGCGCGACGGCGTCCGCAGGCGCACTCAGCCGTGCGCGTGTTCACCGGGCGCAGCGGCCTGCCCACCCTCGAGCTGGTCGAGGAAATCCACCGCACGCCGCAGGTGCGGGATGACGATCGAGCCCCCGACCACCAGGCCGACGGAGAAGGTCTCGAAGAACTCCTCGCGACTCACCCCAGCCTCCTTGCACTGGGCCACGTGGTAACTGATGCAGTCGGCGCAGCGCAGCACCATCGAAGCGACCAGGCCCAGCAGCTCCTTGGTCTTCACATCCAGCGCGCCCGCCTGGTAGGTCTGGGTGTCCAGCGCGAAGAAGCGCCGGACCACCTGGTTGGGCTCATCGAGGATGCGCTTGTTCATGCGCTGGCGGAATTCGGTGAACTCGCGGACCCGGTCCTCGCTTCCACTGTCGGCAGCGCTCATGCCTGGCCCTCCCCGGCCAGCAGGGGTTCCAGCTTGCCGGCCCGGTGCAGCGCCATCATGTCGTCGTAGCCACCGACGTGCACGTCGCCCACGAAGATCTGCGGGACGCTGGTGCGCCTGGCCAGCGCGACCATCTTCTCGCGCTCGGCCGGATCCAAGTCGATGCGGACCTCCGTCCAGCTCTGGCCCTTGCTCTTCAGGAAGTTCTTGGCTGCCACGCAGTACGGGCAGATGGCGGTGGAATACAGGGTGATGCGCGGGGTACCGCCCTCACCCGCCTGGATGGCGTCGTTCACGGGAAACTCCGTGTGGGTTCTGGTGTCTGACATATGGTAACGGCCGTCTGGAATTTCGAGGCGACCGTCGCAACACTGTGGGTCAGGTCCGATTCCGCAACCGATCACGCCGTCCCCATGCCGCCGCCCGCGGCAGCCCTGCCTGGAGCCTGTTGTGCGCCTTCCGCTGCTTGCCGCCACCGTCACCCTGGCCCTTGCCGCTGGCCTTGCACCGGCGCAGGAAAGCCGATTGCCCGACATCGGCTCCTCGGCCGGCGAGCTGCTCACGCCGGCCCGCCAGGCCGACTACGGCAGGATGATGCTCGCCGAACTGCGCGCCTATGGCTACGTGCTGGACGATCCATTGATCGGCGACTGGCTGCAGGCGATGGGATCGCGCTTGGGCGCCAACAGCGACCAGGCCAGCCAGTCGTACACCTTTTTCATGCTTCGCCAGCGCCAGATCAATGCCTTCGCCACGCTGGGCGGCTACATCGCGGTCAACGCGGGACTGGTGCTGACCGCCGAGCGCGAGGACGAGGTGGCCGCCGTGCTGTCGCACGAGATCGCCCATGTCACCCAACAGCACGTGCTGCGCGGGGTGGAGCGGGCGCAGCGCAACCAGGTCCCGATCCTGCTGGGCATGCTTGCCGCGGTGATCGCGGCCCAGCAGGCCGGCGGCAGTTCCAGCGGCGACGCCACCATGGCCAGCATCACCAGTGCCATGGGCCTGATGCAGCAGCTGCAGATCAACTACACCCGCTCCAACGAATCCGAAGCCGACCGCCTCGGCATCCGCACCCTCGCCCGCAGCGGCTACGACGTCGATGCGATGGCCGGCTTCTTCCAACGCATGGCCCAGGTCACGCGTGGCAACGAAGGTGGCTACAGCGTGCCGGACTACCTGCAGACCCACCCGGTCACCACCACCCGCATCAGCGAGGCCAAGGCCCGCGCGGACCGCATGAAGCAGGACACCGTGGTCCTGACGACCACCGTCCCGGGCGGCGTGCGCCAGGAACGCGTCGATCCACGCGATCCCTCGCTGTCCGAGCCCCTGGGCGTGCTGTCCAATCCGCTGCTGCCCTATGCCGTGCGGCTGCCGACCGACAGCCTGTCGCGCGGCGCCAGTGGCGAGTTCGAGTGGGCACGCGAGCGCCTGCGGGTGCTCAGCGCCAATACCCCGGACGCGGCGATCCGGGAATACGAAGGCCT
>JBQGEI010000313.1:0-2379 GCA_052039535.1 Pseudoxanthomonas sp. | reverse complement strand
GGAGTGAGGTCGGCGGGGCCGGCGATGGGCAGGTTGGCGTAGGCCATGCCGGCGTCGCGCACGGCGGTGGCTTCGTCGAAGGCGGGGGTCTCGGCGTCGGGGGTGAGGTCGATGACCTGGGCGATGCCGGCCGCGTGCAGGGCGGGCAGCTCGTCGGCGCTGATGCGGCCGCCGGTGTAGGTGCCTTCGGCGGGGGCGTGGAAGCGCTCGAGCACCGGCGTCGGCTGGGCGCCGGGTTGGCCGGAAGTGGCGATGGACGCCGGCGCCGCTACGGCCAGCGCCAGCAAGGCAGAGAGGATGGCCGCGGGGCGGCGCGCGCGGCGGCGGATGCGGGCGTCAGGCATGGGTCGGGCCCTGGCAGGAGTGAGGGGCGATTATGCGTGCCGGTAATGCCGGGCCTTGCGTGTCGTCATGCGTGGCGGCGTCCCGGGTGCGCTTTGCTTACCCGGGCTACGGGTGCGACGTTCGCCCGGAACCCGCAGAACGCGTGGGGCGGACGAGGCTGGCGGCCGCTGCGGGGCCGTCCGTGTGCGTGATCGGCCGATGCGTCGCCGGCCGGCACGCTCCGGCGGCTAGACCGCCGCCTCGATCGCCAGCAGGTAATCGCCGAAGCCGTGCCTTGCCCGCGCATCGCGGCGGGCGCTGGTGGTCACTGCCGGGTGGGCGTGGCGGGCGATGGCGTACCCGTGCCGCTCCAGCGCGTGCAGCAGGCCGTGGTCTTCGTGCGCCGGCAGCGCGGGGAAGCCGCCCACCGCGCGGTAGGCGTCGGCGCGCAGGCCGAGGTTGGCGCCGTGCACGTGCGGGTGGCCGTCCTCGTAGTGCTCGCCGGCGAGGAAGGCGGCGCGCACGCGCGGGGCGAAGTCCATCCAGTCGGACACGCGCACGGTGCCGCAGAACACGTCCGCGCCGCAGGCCAGCTGGGCGGCGAGCCAGTCGGGCGGGACGCGGCTGTCGGCGTCGGTGGAAGCCAGCCAGCGGGCGCCGGACTGCAGCAGCAGGTCGGCGGCGGCGCGGCGGGCCTGGCCGACGCAGCGGGCCTCCAGCGCCACGGTGCGCACGCCCAGTGCGTGGCAGATGGCGGCGGTGCCGTCGCTGCAGCTGTCCAGGGCCACCAGGATTTCCACCGGCTCACCGGCCAGCTCCGGCGCGCGCGCGGCCGCCTGGATCGAGCGCAGGCACTCGCCGATGAAGGCCTCCTCGTTGTGCGCCGGCACCAGCACGCCGATCACCGCAGGCCCTCGCGCTGGGCGACCGAGGTGGTGTCGCTGCTCCAGCAGTCGAGCAGGAAATCCGCATCCTCGTAGTGCGCCTGCGGCTGCAGGCCGGCGATCGCACCCAGGCGCGCATGCACGTCCCCGGTGGCGCTGCGGCGGCCGTCGAAATCCGCGCGCCAGTGGCAGGCCAGCAGCACCGCGCCCGGCTGCAGGCTGGCGTGCAGCCGGGTGGCGAACGCCTCCAGCGCCGGCGGGTCGAGGTAGTAGCCCATCTCGCCGACCACGACCAGGTCGAAGCTGCCATCCGGCCACTGCCGCGGGTGCTCCATGCGCGCGAAGCGGACCTGCGGCAGCCCGGCGCAGCGCTGGCGCGCCACCGCCAACGCGCGCGGGTGCAGGTCGGTGCCCAGCAGCGCGTCGCAGCGGGTGGCCAGGGCGGCGGTGAGTTCGCCGTTGGCGCAGCCGATCTCCCAGCCGCGGGCAAAGCGCGGGTGGGGCAGAATCGCCAGCAGCAGCTCGCGCTTGCGCGCCTCGTACCAGCGGCTGCGGTAGCCGAACGGGTCCTCGCCCTGCCCCCAGATCGGGTCGAAGTAACGCGCCAGGGTCATGGCAGGTAGACCTCGTACGGGCGGTGGAAGCGCTCGACCACGTGCGGCGGCAGGACCGGCGCCGGGGCCGGCGGCAGGCTGGTGCCCAGCTGCGATTCGAAGCAGGCGATGGCGCGCTGCTTGCGCGCCACGGCCTCCGGCGGCAGCGGCATGCGCACGGCCTGGAACGGCGGCTGGGCGGCATCCGGCGCCAGCCAGTGCCAGGCCCACACCGGGTAGCGCAGCAGGCGGATGTCGGCGCCGCCGGCCGCTGCCAGCGCAGCCCGGCCGCTGGCGTCGTGGTCCGGGTGGCCGTCCTGCTCCCAGGGCGCGACCAGCAGGTCGCCGGGTTGCAGCAGCGCACGCAGCGCGGCTTCCAGTTCCGCAGCCGACGCGGTGACCGCTCCATCGCCCAGGCCCAGCCGCTGCACGCGGGCCTGCACGCCCAGCTCGTCCAGCGCGCGCTCCACCTCGCGCGGGCGCTGCTCGCGCAGGCGCGACGGGGTCCAGTGGGCATCGCCGGGGTAGCAGGCCTCGCCATCGGTCACCGCCAGCAGGTGCACGGCCAGGCCGGCCTG
>JBQGEI010000312.1:0-1524 GCA_052039535.1 Pseudoxanthomonas sp. | reverse complement strand
CAGTCGCCGCTGTCGGCCGCCACCTGCAGCCGGCGCAGGGCCCGGTCGTCGCCACCGGGCGGCCAGCCCAGCACCGCTGCGCAGGCACCGCTGCGCAGGCACTGCTCCTGCGCCCACAGCGCCTCGCGCGGGGTCGCATCGACCACCTGCAGGCCGGCCAGGTCCACCCCGGCAGCCTGCCAGGCCGGGGCATACGGGATGAAAGGCGGCGCAACCAGCACCACGGTGCCGCCGGACGCGGTCAGCCGCGCCAGGGTCGGCAGCAGCAGTGCCAGTTCACCGACCCCATCGGCGGGCAGGAGCAACTCGCTCAACGCCCGGCGGGGCCACCCGCCCTGCGGCAGGCTGGCATCCAGCGCCGGGTAGCCGGTGGCCTCGCCGTCGGGCGGCAGGCGCGCGGGGCGGCCGGCGTGCCACAGCGTGCGCGCCGCCAGCAGGCTGTCGATGGCGACGACCTGGGCCATCTCAACCCTGCCGCACCAGGCCGCAATACACACCCTCGATGGCGAAGTCCTGGCCTGCGCCGACCTCGATCGGGGCATGGACCGGGTTGCGCGGCAGCAGGCGGATCGAATCGGCCCCGCGCTGCAGGCGCTTGATCGTCAGCTCGCCGTCCACCCGGGCCACCACGGTCTGGCCGTCGCGGGCCTCCGGGGTGCGGTGCACACCCACCAGGTCGCCGTCGAGGATGCCGTCCTCGATCATCGAGTCACCCTGCACCCGCAGCAGGTAGTCGGGCCGCGGCGAGAACAGTCGCCGGTCCAGCCACAGGGCATCCCCGCCCTCGCCCACCGGTCCCAGCCGGGCCACGCCCTGGGCACTGACCGGCAGGCCAGCGGCGACCCGGCCCAGCACCGGCAGCGGCAGCAGGTCGGCCGTGCCTCCGGGCAGGCGCAGGCCACGCTTGCGGCCGGCCTGCTGCTCCAGCAGCCCGTCGGCCACCAGGGCCTGGACGTGCTTCTGGGCGGCATTGCGCGAGGAAAACCCGAACGCCGCGGCGATCTCGGCCAGGCTGGGCGCGCGTCCGGCCGCCAGTTCGCGGCGCAGGAAATCCAGCACGGCGGCGCGCTGGGGAGGCAGGGAGGCGGGATCGGCAGGCTGGTCCATGGTGTACATTTGTACACCCTCCGGTCTCATCCGGCGAGAACCTGCCACAGGACAGTGCGATTCAGGCGCCGCTGCAGCAGTTTTTGTGCGCTGCCGCACAGTGCGTGAACCCGTCATCCGGGCGACGTGGTTTTTCGACATGTCCTCCACATCCCGGCAGGCAAATTGCGCCCGTGTCCCCACACGCCGGACACCGCCCGCAGGCAGGGAAGCCAGCGGGCGCATCCGGCGCCGGCGGAACCCCCTCTCCCCCGAGAACTGCAGGAGCGGCGAGCCGCAAGGCCGCCGGAGCCACATGTCCCCCATGCGTGCCCCCGAACACAACAACGGACTGGATCCCACCCGGCTCGAGCGCCACCTGCCGGAGCTGCTGCAGCAATACGTGCGCGACGACACCCCCCTGGCGGCCCTTCCCCC
>JBQGEI010000311.1:0-5928 GCA_052039535.1 Pseudoxanthomonas sp. | reverse complement strand
CAGCGCCAGGAACACCGGCATCTGCACCAGGATCGGCAGGCAGCCGCCCATCGGGTTGATCTTCTCCTTCTTGTACAGCTCCATCATCGCCACCTGGAACTTCTGGCGATCGTCCCCGTAGCGCTCCTTGAGCTGCTGGATCCGGGGCTGGAACTTGCGCATCTTGGCGAAGCTCTTGTACTGGGCCGCCGACAGCGGATACATCAGCGCCTTGATCACCACCACCAGGCCGATGATCGCCCAGCCCCAGTTGCCGACCAGGCCGTGGATCAGGTTGAGCACCCAGAACAGGGCTTCGCCCAGCACCGCCAGGATCGAGAACTGGCTGTAGTCCACCGCCCGCTCCAGCCCCGGCACGCCCTGGGCGCGGATCTGCGAGACCAGCTTGGGGCCGACGTACAGCCGCGCCTCGGTGCTGGCGGTGGCACCCGGGGCCACCTGCACCGGCGCGCCCAGCTCACGCACCAGCGCGCCACTGGCCGGCTGGTCCAGCGAGATGGTCGAGGCCTGGCCGCCCTGCGGGATCCACGCGCTGAAGAAGTGGTGCTCCAGCATCGCGATCCAGCCGTTACGGGTCTGCGCGTCGACCCGCCCGTCCTCGAGGTAGTCCTCGTCGAACTTGCGGCGCTGGTAGCTGCCGTCGTACCAGGCCGCTCCGTTGAAGCTGAAGGACTGCGGATTGGTGTAGCCGCGCTCGATCACCGGCGGCTTGCGCACCAGCTGGCGGTAGACCTGGCCCTGCCACGGCGCCTGCCCGGCATTGGCCACCTCGTCGTGCACCGACACGGCGTAGTCGCCACGGCGCAGGGTGTAGGTGCGGCGGATCTGGACGCCGTTGTCACCCTGCCACACGAAGGGCACCTCGACCGTGTCCGCGCCATCGGCCAGCACGAACTCGCGCTCGGGGCCGGCGGGGACGAATCCGCCCAGGTGGGTCGGCGCTGCGCCGGCGGCGCTGACCCAGCCGCTCTGCGCCGCATAGAAATGCGCCGCGTCGGTATCGAACAGGCGAACGGGCGTGTCGTCGCCCCGGCGAGCCCGCGGGTACTTCAGCAGGTCGGCCTGGACCACGCTGCCACCGTCCAGCACCAGGCGCAGCACGTCGCTGCTCACCGTCACCCGGGGGGCCGAAGCGGGGGCCGGCGCGGCAGCGGCGACCGGAGCGGCGCGCGTGGCGGCCGGGACCGAACCGTCGGCCGGCTGCGGCGCACCGGGTTGCGGCACCGCGCCTTCCTGGGAGACGGCGGTGGTCGGGGCAGGGGTGGCAGCCGGCGGCGCGGCCTGCTCCTTGCCCCATTCCATCCACAGCAGGACGGCCACCATCAGCCAGGCGAGGACGAGGAATACGCGGGTCTGGTTCATCGGGCAGGCAGGCTCAGCCGGAAGGAAGGTCCGGCATGGAATCGGAAGGGGAGGCCGCCGGCATTGTGCCGCCGCGGACCGGAGGGGGCAATGCGCCGGCCTTGCGAAGCAGCTTCAGGAACGACTGTTCGATCTGGGCGCCGGTGGCGCGCGCGGCGGCCGGACGGGCCACCACCACGTAGTCGCCGCCGGACAGGCGGGCGCGGTGGTGGCGCATGGATTCGCGCAGGACGCGCTTGATCCGGTTGCGCCCTACCGCGCGGGGATCGACCTTGCGTGAAACCGCCAGTCCTAGGCGGGCTTCACCGTCTCCCGGCAGCCAGTGCAGGCCGAGCAGGGCGTCGCCAAGCCGGCGGCCGCCCTCGAATACCCGGGTATATTCCACGCGCGAACGGACCCGGGCGCTGCGAGGGAATCGCGCGCGCGGGTCCGTGGTCATCTCGCTGTGGATCGCGACGGCCCGGGCGTCCGCAGGACAGGGCCGCAATGCGATCAGGCGGTGAGGCGCGCGCGGCCCTTGGCGCGACGGCGCGCCAGGATCTTGCGGCCGTCGGCCGTCTTCATGCGGGCACGGAAGCCGTGGTCGCGCTTGCGCTTGAGGTTGCTGGGCTGGAAGGTGCGCTTGGTCGCCATGGCGGCACTCGATTCGGTAATGGGTCGAAAGAACCGGAAAGTCTAGGGACGCCGCTGCCCGCGGTCAAGCCGGCGTGAGCGAGGGCGCGGAACACGGGCCGTGCATCCCTGTGGATGCCATGTGGATAACACTGGGAAAAGACGGTCCCGGATGGTAGGCTGCCCCGTCCCGAACCGACCCATTGCGGTGGCCGGCGACGCTCGCGCGGCGCGGCCAACGCCCGACGAGCTTTGCCTTTCCGATGGATGCCTGGCCCCGCTGTCTGGAACGCCTCGAAGCCGAATATCCGGCCGAGGACGTCCATACCTGGCTCAAACCCCTGCAAGCCGACGAGCGCCACGATGCCGTGGTGCTCTACGCCCCCAATGCCTTCATCGTCGAGCAGGTGCGCGACCGCTACCTGGAGCGCATCCGCGAGCTGGCGCGGCATTTCGCCGGCCTGAGCGTCTCGCTGGAGATCGGCTCGCGCCCCAAGGCGCCCGAGCCGGTCGCCACGCCCGCCGTGCACCCGGGGCAGCCGGTGCGTCCGGTGCCGGCCGAGCCGTTCAACGGCAACCTCGACCCGCACTACATCTTCGACAACTTCGTCGAGGGCCGGTCCAACCAGCTCGGCCGCGCCGCGGCCTGGCAGGCGGCGCAGAAGCCGGGCGACCGCGCGCACAACCCGCTGCTGCTGTACGGGGGCACGGGCCTGGGCAAGACCCACCTGATGTTCGCCGCCGGCAACGAGATGCGTCGCCTGAACCCCGGCGCGCGCGTGCTGTACCTGCGCTCGGAGCAGTTCTACAGCGCCTTCTTCCGCGCGCTGCAGGAAAAGACCGCCGACCAGTTCAAGCGCCAGTTCCAGCAGATCGACGCGCTGCTGATCGACGACATCCAGTTCTTCGCGGGCAAGGACCGCACCCAGGAAGAGTTCTTCCACACCTTCAACTCGCTGTTCGACAGCCGCCAGCAGATCATCATGACCTGCGACCGCTACCCGCGTGAGGTGGACGGACTGGAGCCGCGGCTGAAGTCGCGCCTGGCCTGGGGCCTGTCGGTAGCGATCGACCCGCCGGATTTCGAGACCCGCGCGGCGATCGTGCTGGCCAAGGCGCACGAGCGCGGCACCGAGGTGCCGGACGAGGTCGCCTTCCTGCTGGCCAAGAAGATGCGCAGCAACGTGCGCGACCTGGAAGGGGCGCTCAACACGCTGGCCGCGCGGGCCAACTTCACCGGCCGCGCAATCAGCGTGGAGTTCGCCCAGGAAACCCTGCGCGACCTGCTGCGCGCCCAGCAGCAGGCCATCGGCATCCCCAACATCCAGAAGACCGTGGCCGACTACTACGGCCTGCAGATCAAGGACCTGCTGTCCAAGCGCCGGACCCGCTCGCTGGCCCGCCCGCGCCAGGTCGCCATGGCCCTGACCAAGGAACTGACCGAGCACAGCCTGCCGGAGATCGGCGATGCCTTCGCCGGCCGCGACCACACCACCGTGCTGCACGCTTGCCGCCAGATCCGCACGCTGATGGAGACCGACGGCAAGCTGCGCGAGGACTGGGACAAGCTGATCCGCAAGCTCAGCGAATAAACGGTGCCGGGCTGATGCCGGACCCCGCGGCTGGGGTAAATTGGGCGCAACACGGGGGCAGGCTGGGGATAACCCGGGGACAGAATCGGCCCGCCGGATCCATCCACAGCTTGTCCCGCCGCAACCGGGAACTTTCCGGCCAGGTTTTACATCGCGAAAAACCCTTTGGAATCAGTGGCTTGCCCATGTTTTCCACAGGCCCCGGCACCCTCCAAGCACCACCGCTTTCAGATTTATTCCACATCTTCTTTAAAGCGTAGAGGCACGGAATCCCATGCGTTTCACTCTCCAGCGCGAAGCCCTGCTCAAGCCATTGGCCCAGGTCGTCAACGTGGTTGAACGGCGCCAGACCCTGCCGGTTCTCGCCAATTTCCTGGTCCAGGTGAAGGACGGCCAGCTTTCGCTGACCGGCACGGACCTGGAAGTCGAGATGATCGCCCGGGCCGCGGTGGACGATGCGGTGGACGGGGAAATCACGATTCCGGCGCGGAAGCTGTTCGAGATCGTGCGTGCGCTGCCGGATGGCAGCCGGGTCACGGTGACGCTGTCCGGCGAGAAGGTGAGCGTGCAGGCCGGACGCAGCCGGTTCTCGCTGGCAACGCTGCCGGCCAACGACTTCCCTTCGGTGGACGAGGTCGAGGCCACCGAGCGGATCAGCGTTCCAGAAGCGGGGCTCAAGGAGCTGATCGAGCGCACCGCCTTCGCCATGGCCCAGCAGGACGTGCGCTATTACCTCAACGGGCTGCTGTTCGATCTGCGCGACCAGACTCTGCGCTGCGTGGCCACCGACGGCCACCGCCTGGCGTTGTGCGAGGCGCCTCTTGAGCAGCCCGTGGCGGCCAAGCGCCAGATCATCGTCCCGCGCAAGGGTGTGACCGAACTGCAGCGTCTGCTGGAAGGCGGTGACCGGGCGCTCGAACTCGAGATTGGCCGCAGCCACATCCGGGTCAAGCGCGACGATGTCAGTTTCACTTCCAAACTGATCGACGGACGCTTCCCGGATTACGAGGCCGTGATTCCGATCGGTGCGGAGAAGGAAGTGCGGGTGGATCGCGAGGTGATCCGGGCTGCACTGCAGCGTGCGGCGATCCTGTCCAACGAGAAGTACCGCGGTGTGCGGGTGGAGATTTCGCCGGGCCAGCTGAAGATCAACGCGCACAACCCCGAGCAGGAGGAGGCGCAGGAGGAGATCGAGGCCGATACCCATGTGGACGGGTTGGCCATCGGCTTCAACGTGAACTACCTGCTGGACGCATTGGGTGCGCTGCGCGACGAACACATCGTGATCGCCTTGCGTGACGCCAATTCTTCGGCGCTGGTGCGGGAGGCTGGAAGCGACAAGTGCCGACACGTCGTGATGCCACTGCGCCTCTGACCGTGAGTGGCCTGTTCCACGTGGAACCTGTAAGACGCCCGGTCTGTGCCGGGCGTCTCGCGTTGGGCGGCCGGTGATGCGGGTCGAGCGGATCGTCCTGGGCAACATCCGGCGGTTCCAGGCAGCCACGCTGGAGCCGGGCCCCGGCCTCAACCTGATCCTCGGTGCCAACGGGGCGGGAAAGACCACCGTCCTGGAGGCACTTCACCTGATGGCGTATGGCCGCAGTTTCCGCGGCCGGGTGCGGGACGGGCTGGTGCGCGACGGAAACCCGGCGCTGGAGGTGTTCGTCGAGTGGTCGGAGAACGATGGCGCCGGAGGGGCGCGGGTACGCAAGGCGGGCCTTCGCCACACCGGCGACAGCTGGGCAGGGCGCCTGGATGGCCAGGATGTCGCCCAATTGGGCGAGTTGTGCGCCGCGCTGGCGGTGGTGACGTTCGAACCCGGGAGCCATGCCCTGATTGCGGGCGGTGGCGAGAACCGCCGGCGATTCATGGATTGGGGGCTGTTCCACGTGGAACAGGCCTTCCTCCTGCCATGGCGCCGGTATTCGCGAGCCTTGCGGCAACGCAACGCACTCCTCAAATCCGGCGGTAGCAACACGCAGCTGGATGCCTGGGACCATGAACTGGCCGAGGCTGGCGAGGCGATCACTGCCTACCGCGAGGGCTATCTCGGGCGACTGGAAGCGCAGGTGTTGGCGACGGCCCGGGAGCTGTCCGGGTCGTTGCCCATCCAGTCGCTGGAGTTCCAGCCTGGCTGGCGTCGCGGTGAGATGCCCCTGGCCGATGCCCTGCTCCTGGCGCGCGACCGCGATCGGGCGAGCGGGCATACCGGGGTCGGGCCCCATCGCGCCGACTGGAGGCTTGCGCTCGCGGGCCTCCCCGGTCGCGAGGCGCTTTCGCGTGGCCAGACCAAGCTCACGGCCCTGGCGATGCTGCTGGCGCAGGCGTCGGACTTTGCCGGGCAACGGGGACACTGGCCGGT
>JBQGEI010000310.1:0-2408 GCA_052039535.1 Pseudoxanthomonas sp. | reverse complement strand
CCGGCACGGCGGGCCTGGCCGGCGCCCCGAGGGTGATCAGGTCGCGGTTGCGCTCGACCGTCTTCAGGCCAATGCCCTTGACCAGGGCCAGCTCGTCGACACTCCTGAACGGACCGCTGGCCTTGCGGTGGGCGACGATGGCCTCGGCCTTGGCCGGGCCGATGCCCACCAGCGCGGCCTCGAGCTGGGCCGCGTCGGCGGTGTTGATGTTGACCTTCTCGGCGGCCGCGGCGGTGAACACCGCGCTGGCCATCAGCAACAGCGACAGCAGCAGCGGGCGCAGCGGGAATCGGGACAGCTTCATGGCGACACTCCCTGTGGCGATGGATGGAAACCCGGGGGCTGGCATCCTGCCGGCGGTGCCCGGTGGAGCCAGTCTGGACCGCCCCCCGCGCCGGCGGTATCGCCATCTCCCGGATCCGGACACCCGGAAATGCCGCGACGTGGCGTAGGAAAAGCCCGTGCACGCCCCGGGGCGTAAAATGCCCGCAAACCTTTCCCGGAGTTTCCATGGACATCGCCCGCCTCGACCCCGCCGCCGCCGCGCGCTTCATCGGCGCCAAGTGGGATGACGAGATCGTCCCGCAGCTCGTCGAGTACATCCGAATCCCGAACAAGTCGCCGATGTTCGACCGCGACTGGAAAGCCAACGGCCACATGGACGCGGCGGTGAAGCTGATGGAGTCCTGGGCGCGCGCGCAGCAGATCCCGGGCCTGCAGGTCGAGGTGGTCGAACTGGAGGGGCGCACGCCGCTGATCTATGTCGAGGTGCCGGCCAGCGGCCCGCAGTCCGGCGACGACACCGTGCTGCTGTACGGCCACCTGGACAAGCAGCCGGAGATGACCGGCTGGGACGCCGACCTGGGTCCGTGGAAGCCGGTCCTGCGCGGTGACAAGCTGTACGGCCGCGGCGGCGCCGACGACGGCTACGCCATCTACGGCTCGCTGGCGGCGATCCTGGCGCTGCGCGAGCAGGGCATCCCGCATGCGCGCTGCGTGATGCTGATCGAGGGCTGCGAGGAATCGGGCAGCTACGACCTGCCGGCGTATGTCGACCACCTCGCCCCACGGATCGGCAAGCCTTCGCTGGTGGTCTGCCTGGACTCGGGCTGCGGCAACTACGAGCAGCTGTGGTGCACCACCTCGCTGCGCGGCCTGGCCGGCGGCAACCTCACCGTGAAGGTGCTCAGCGAGGGCGTGCATTCCGGCGACGCCTCCGGCGTGGTGCCCTCCAGCTTCCGCCTGCTGCGGCAGCTGCTGTCGCGACTGGAGGACGAGGCCACCGGCCGTATCCGGATCGAAGGCCTGTACGTGGACATCCCGGCCGAACGCATCGAGCAGGCCGGGCGCGTGGCCGGGGTGCTTGCCGACGAGGTCTTCAGCAAGTTCCCGTTCCTGGAAGGCATGACCCCGATGTCCGGCGACCCGGCCGAGCTGGTGCTCAACCGCACCTGGCGCCCGGCCCTGTCGGTGACCGGCGTCGATGGCATGCCGCCGCTGGAATCGGCCGGAAACGTCCTGCGCCCGCATACCTCGGTGAAACTGTCGCTGCGCCTGCCGCCCACCCTGGACGGCAAGCGCGCCGGCGAGCTGCTGCAGGAGGTGCTGCTGGCCGACCCGCCCAACGGCGCGCACGTGGAGCTGGACCTGGAGAAGGCCTCTTCCGGCTGGAACGCGCCGGCGCAGTCGCCGTGGCTGACCGAGGCGATCGAATCGGCTTCGCAGGCCGCGTTCGGCAAGCCGGCCATGTACATGGGCGAAGGCGGCTCGATCCCGTTCATGGGCATGCTGGGCGAGAAGTTTCCCGGCGCGCAGTTCATGATCACCGGCGTGCTGGGCCCGCACTCCAACGCCCACGGCCCGAACGAGTTCCTGCACATCCCGATGGGCAAGCGCGTGACCCAGTGCGTCTCGCACGTCATCGCCGACCATTACCGGGCCAGCGTCGCGGGCCAGACCACCGGCGTGGGCGCGGTGGCCGGCGGCGAGCAGCACGGCAACCACGGCTGCTGCTGAGCCACGTGCTGCCGCCGCGCGGCCGGCCTGGATGACACGGAGCGCCGGGCAACGCCCGGCGTTCCGCTTTCCAGGCCCACGCGCCTCGCCGCCGGCGGGCGCGGCGATTACCCTGTGCCGATCCCGGCAGATACCGACGCATGAATCCGCAGCCCGCCTCCGACCGCGACCTCCAGCGACTTGCGTGGGCCCGCGCGGCCCTGGGCGACGACGCCGCCACCCTGGCGCGCGCATCGATGGATGCCGGCTTCCGCAGCTACTGGCGCAGCCAGGGCGCCGGGCCATCACGGATCGTGATGGATTCGCCGCCCGGGCTGGAGGACGTGCGTCCCTGGCTGGCCTCCCGCGACCTGCTGGAGGAAGGCGGCGTGCGTGTGCCGCAGGTGCTGGCG
>JBQGEI010000309.1:0-11184 GCA_052039535.1 Pseudoxanthomonas sp. | reverse complement strand
CGCGCGCTGATCCTCGCCCCGACCCGCGAACTGGCGATCCAGATCCACAAGGACGCGGTCAAGTTCGGCTCGCAGCTGGGCCTGCGCTTCGCCCTGGTCTACGGCGGCGTGGACTACGACAAGCAGCGCGAGCTGCTGCAGCAGGGCGTGGACGTGATCATCGCCACCCCCGGCCGCCTGATCGACTACGTCAAGCAGCACAAGGTGGTCTCGCTGCACGCCTGCGAGATGTGCGTGCTGGACGAGGCCGACCGCATGTTCGACCTGGGCTTCATCAAGGACATCCGCTTCCTGCTGCGGCGCATGCCGGTGCGCACCGAGCGCCAGACCCTGCTGTTCTCGGCCACCCTCAGCCATCGCGTGCTGGAGCTGGCCTACGAGCACATGAACGAGCCGGAGAAACTGGTCGTCGAGACCGAGACGATCACCGCCGCGCGCGTGCGCCAGCGCCTGTACTACCCCTCCGACGAGGAGAAGCTGCCGCTGCTGCTGGGCCTGCTCTCGCGCAGCGAGGGTGCGCGCACCATGGTGTTCGTCAATACCAAGGTGTTCGTCGAGCGGGTCGCCCGCTCGCTCGAGCGGGCCGGCTACCGCGTCGGCGTGCTGTCCGGCGACGTGCCGCAGAAGAAGCGCGAGAGCCTGCTCAAGCGCTTCCAGGCCGGCCAGCTGGAAGTGCTGGTGGCCACCGATGTCGCCGCCCGCGGCCTGCACATCGACGGCATCAAGTATGTCTACAACTACGACCTGCCGTTCGACGCGGAGGACTACGTCCACCGCATCGGCCGCACCGCGCGTCTGGGCGAGGAGGGCGACGCGATCAGCTTCGCCTGCGAACGCTACGCGATGGGGTTGCCGGACATCGAGGCCTACATCGAGCAGAAGATCCCGTCCGAGCCGGTGACCGCCGAGCTGCTGACCCCCCTGCCGCGCCCGGAGCGGGTGCGCCCGCCGCTGGCCGAGGGCGAGGAGGCCGAAGAGGAGGAGAGCATCGGCCAGATCTTCCGCGAGGCCCGCGAGCAGAAGGCCGCCGACGAGGAGCGTCGTGGTGGTGGCCGCTCGCGCGGCGGCCGCAGCGGCACCGGCGGGGCGGGTGCGCGCAGCGCCGGTGGTGGCCGCAGCGGTGAGCGCAGCGAGGGCGAGCGCCGTCCGCGCCGCAAGCCCGAGGGCGAGGCTGCCAGCGCCGAGGCCCGGCCGGCGGCGACCACGCCGGTGGCCGTGATGGAGCCGGCTGCGCGTCCGCAGGTGCCGGCCGATGCCGCGGCTCCGGATGCCACGGGCGAGGCCGCACGTGCGCCGCGCAAGCGCCGCCGCCGGCGCAAGGGCAAGCCGGTGGACGGCAACGTCGCGCCGGCCACCGGCGAGCAGGCCCGGCCCTCGGCCGTGCCGGCGATTCGCCAGTCGGTGCCCTCGGTGCGCGACCCGGCCCCGGCCGAGGCCAAGGCGCCGTCGCTGCTGGGCCGCATCGGTCGCAAGTTGCGCTCGCTGGTCGGCGGCTGATCCACGCGCCCGCCCGGGCGCCGAGGATCCACTGCGCATCCCCGGTCGTGGTCGCCACGTCCGGGGATGCGTCGTTTCGGGCCCGGCGGTCAGGCGATGCGCGGGCGGCGGTCGCGCCGCCACGCGCGGCCCCGCATAATCGCGGCATGAGCGTCCTGCGATTCGAAAACGTCAGCAAGCAGTATCCGGGAGGGCACCAGGCGCTGGTGGACGTCAGCTTCGGCGTCGACGAGGGGGAGATGCTGTTCGTCACCGGGCATTCCGGCGCCGGAAAGAGCACCCTGCTGAAGCTGATCCACCTGTCCGAGCGCCCCAGCCGCGGGGCCGTGCTGCTTGGCGAGCGCAACCTGCAGCGCGTGCGCGGCGGCAAGATCGCCCTGCACCGGCGCCAGGTCGGCGTGGTCTACCAGGACCACCGCCTGCTGACCGACCGGACCGTCGGCGAGAACGTCGCCCTTCCGCTGATCCTGCGCGGGACCCGCCGCGCGGAGATCGGCAAGCGCGTGCGCTCGGTGCTGGAGCGCATGGGCCTGGGCCACCGCGAGAAGGCACTGCCGACCCAGCTGTCGGCCGGCGAGCAGCAGCGGGTGGGCATTGCCCGGGCGATCATCGCCGAGCCGCCGCTGCTGGTGGCCGACGAGCCCACCGGCAACCTCGACCCGACCCTGGCGGCGGAGATCATGGCCCTGTTCGCCGGGCTGCCCGAACGCGGCACCAGCGTGCTGGTGGTCAGCCACGACCTGGCCCTGCTGCGGCACATGCGCAAGCGCGTGCTGGTGCTGGACCATGGCCGGCTGGTCGACGACATCTCCCCGCAGGACCTTGCCGAATGAGCGCCACGAACAAGGCCGTCGCGCCCTCCGCACCGTCCCGGCTGCGGGTCTGGTTCGACCAGCACCTGCACAGCCTGGCCTTCAGCGCCGGCCGCGCCGCGCGCAAGCCGTGGGCGACCCTGCTGACCATCGCGGTCATGGGCCTGGCGCTGGCGCTGCCGCTGGGCCTGTCGATCGTGATGGACAACCTGCGCCATTTCGCCGGCAGCGTGCAGCAGTCGCGCGAGATCAACGTGTTCCTCGGGCAGGACGTGGATGCCGCCGCCGCTGGCGCGCTGGCCGCCACGCTGCGCGGCCGCGCCGATGTGGCCGCGGTCGAGCTGCGCGCGCCCGAGCAGGGCCTGGCGGAATTGCGCGAGGCCGGCCTGGGCGAGGCGATCGACGCGCTCGGTGACAATCCGCTGCCGACGCTGCTGGTGGTGACCCCGGCCGGCAGTGGCGGACCGGACGACGCGCGCCTGGCCGCGGAGCTGGACGCGCTGGCGCAGGTTGACCTCGTCCAGCACGATGCGTTGTGGCGCCAGCGCCTGGATGCCTGGCTGCACTTCGGCCAGCGCGTGGTCCAGGTGTTGTCGGTGCTGCTGGGCCTGGGCGCGCTGCTGGTTGTGGGCAATACCGTCCGGCTGGACATCCAGTCGCGGCGCGAGGAGATCGGCGTGCTGCAGCTGCTGGGCGCCGGCGATGGTTTCATCCGTCGCCCGTTCCTGTACCTGGGCATCTGGTACGGGCTGGGCGCAGGGGTACTGGCGCTGGGCCTGATCGCCGCGGCCGGCGGCGCGCTGGCCGGGCCGCTGGCCGCGCTCAGCGGCAGCTATGGCAGCCAGTTCGCGCTCAAGGGACTGGATGCCCTGCACTCGTCGATGGTATTGGTGGGCACCGTCGCGCTGGGGTGGCTGGGGGCCTGGGCGGTCACCGGTCATTTCCTCCGCCAGACCCGCCCCACGGAGACCTGATGGCCGCGCACGACCTCAAGCACCTGATCAGCGAACACCCGCGGGTGATGGTCGCCGATGGATCCAAGCTGGTGCGCAAGCTGATCGCCGACGTGCTGGTGCGCGAGCTGCCCGGGGTGGAGGTGGTCGGATGCTCGAGCATCGCCGAGGCCCGCCAGGCGCTGGAGGACGGCACCGTCGACCTCGTCACCACCGCCCTGTCCCTGCCCGATGGCGATGGCATGGAGCTGGCGCGCAGCGTGCGCGCGGCCAACGGCCAGGCCTACGTGCCGGTGATCGTGGTGTCCGGTGACGCGCAGCAGCACCTGGTCGAGCGCCGTTTCAACGACTACGTCACCGACTACTTCGACAAGTCGCTGGGCCACGAGGCGCTAGCCGAGTTCATCCGCGGCTACGTGCAGCCGCAGGCGATTCCCGGCGCGCGGGTGCTGTACATCGAGGACAGCCGCGTGGTCGCCGAGGCCACCAAGCGCATGCTCGAGCGGCAGCAGCTGGATGTCCTGCACGTGCTCACCGCCGAGGAGGCGTTCGCCCTGCTGACCGCCGAGTCGCTGGGGCGGGTGCCGCGTATCGACCTGGTGCTGACCGACGTGACCCTCAAGGGCGAGCTCAGCGGCCGCGACGTGGTCGAGCGCATCCGGGTGGATTTCGACTACGGCAAGCGCCGCCTGCCGGTACTGGTGATGACCGGCGACGCCAACCGCCACAACCAGTCCGGCCTGCTGCGCGCCGGCGCCAACGACCTGGTGCAGAAGCCGATCGAAGAGCGCCTGCTGGTGACCAAGGTGCTGTTCCAGCTGCGCCTGGCGCGGCTGGAAGGCCGCTAGCCGCCACGCACCGTCCAGCCGCCGCGGCGGGGACGGCCGATGCCTGGAACCGTGATGTCCGACGAACCCGCCATCCGCCTCGAACCGTCCTGGAAGGCGCGCATCGGCGACTGGCTGCTGCGGCCGGAGATGCGCGGGTTGTCCGCTTTCCTGCGCCAGCGCAAGGCCGCAGGCGCAGCGGTGTATCCGCCTGGTCCACAGATCTTCGCCGCCTTCGACGCGACGCCCTTCGACCAGGTCAAGGTGGTGATCCTGGGCCAGGACCCGTACCACGGTCCAGGCCAGGCCCACGGGCTGTGCTTTTCGGTGCTGCCGGGCGTGCCGGTGCCGCCCTCGCTGGACAACATCTTCAAGGAGATCGGCCAGGAGCTGGGCCTGCCGCGGCCGGAGCATGGCTGCCTGCTGCCGTGGGCGCGACGCGGCGTCCTGCTGCTCAACGCGGTGCTGACGGTGGAGCAGGGCAAGGCCGGAGCCCACCAGGGCAAGGGCTGGGAAGGGTTCACCGACCACGCGATCCAGACCCTGGCCAGCGGGCGCGAGGACCTGGTCTTCATGCTCTGGGGCAGCTACGCCCAGGCCAAGGGCCGGATCATCGATTCGCGCCGGCACCGGGTGTTGCGTGCGCCCCATCCCTCGCCCCTGTCGGCGTATCGGGGGTTCTTCGGCTGCGGCCATTTCGCCGCCGCCAACGAGTACCTCGCACGTCGCGGCCAGGCGCCGGTGGACTGGTCCCTGCCCCCGCGCTGCGAGGTGGAGGCAATGCTGGCGGCCGGTGTTGATATCCGCCACATTTAGAACAATGGGTGATAAATAAGGCTGTTTATTTCATTTTTGAAATCAAACATCCTGTTGGCCATCGCAGCGACCCTGATCCGCATCCCACCGGATCCGCTCGTCCGAGGCCACCATGAATCACCTCTACGCATTGCTCGGCCGGATCGGCCTGTCCCTCATCTTCATCGTCTCCGGCTGGAACAAGCTGGCCGCCTATGCCGGCACCCAGCAATACATGGAGGCCATGGGAGTTCCCGGCATGCTGCTGCCGCTGGTGGTCGCCCTGGAGATCGGCGGTGGCCTGGCGGTGCTCGCTGGCGCCTTCACCCGCAGCGCGGCACTGGCGCTGGCCGTGTTCTCCCTCGCGGCTGGGGCACTGTTCCATGCCGACCTGGCCGACCAGAACCAGTTCATCCATCTGTTGAAGAATGTCGCGCTCGGCGGCGGCTTGATGATGCTGGCCGCCCACGGCGCCGGCGCGTTCAGCGTCGATGCCTGGCGCCGCCATCGCGACCTGTCCACCCTGAACCCCGGAGGTGCCCTGTGATCACCCTGCGTCCGGCCGCCGAGCGCGGCCATGCGAACCACGGCTGGCTGGATTCCTGGCACAGCTTCTCCTTTGCCGGCTACCACGACCCGGATCACGTGCACTGGGGTCCGCTGCGGGTCATCAACGAGGACCGGGTCGCCGGTGGCCAGGGCTTCGGCACCCACGGGCACCGCGACATGGAGATCATCAGCTACGTTCTCGAAGGCGCACTGGCGCACCGCGATTCCATGGGGAACGTCGAACGGATCCTTCCGGGCGAGGTGCAGCGCATGAGCGCCGGCACCGGCGTGACCCACTCGGAGTTCAACCCCGACCCGCAGCAGGCCGCGCACTTCCTGCAGATCTGGCTGCTGCCCGAGCGCACCGGGATCACTCCTGGGTACGAGCAGAAGCGCTTCGACCCGGAGGAGAAGCGTGGCCGGCTGCGTCTGGTGGCCAGCCGCGACGGCGCCGAGGGTTCGCTGAAGATGCACCAGGACGCACGCCTGTACGCCGGTCTGTTTGATGGCGCGGAGCAGGCGCGGCTGCCCCTGGCCCCGGGGCGGCTGGCGTACGTACACCTGGTCCGGGGCGCGGCGACGGTCAACGGCCATCGGCTGCAGGCCGGCGACGCCCTGCGTTACGTGGGCGAGCCGGACGTGGTGATCGAGGCCGGTGAGGACGCCGAGGTCCTGGTGTTTGACCTTCCGCCCCTGCCGGCCGGCTGAGCCGGCCGGGCCGGGAGTCACGGCGGCGTCGCATGCGGCGGCGCATACTCCCGGTCCGGCGCGGGTAATCCAACCGCCTGTTTTCCTTGCAGTTTCCTGAACCGGGTTGTTCCATTCGCGCAATGCTGGGGAACCCTTCCCGGCGTTAGCAGTCCAATCCCCCGATTGCTAAGATGACCGCCATGACCCAGACCATCCGTTCCACCGAGCTCGTCGCCAACAACCTGCCGGTCCCCAGCCCGCTTGGCTCGCTGGAGGCCTACATCGGCGCGGTGCACCAGATCCCGGTGCTGAGCGTCGACGAGGAGCAGGCGCTCGCACGCCGCTTCCGCGAGCACGAGGACCTGGACGCCGCCCGTGAGCTGGTGCATTCGCACCTGCGTTTCGTGGTGCACGTGGCCCGCGGCTACAACGGCTACGGCCTGCAGCTGGGCGACCTGGTCCAGGAGGGCAACATCGGCCTGATGAAGGCGGTCAAGCGCTTCGACCCGGACCTGGGCGTGCGCCTGGTCAGCTTCGCCGTGCACTGGATCCGCGCCGAGATCCACGAGTTCATCCTCAAGAACTGGCGCATCGTGAAGGTCGCCACCACCAAGGCCCAACGGAAGCTGTTCTTTAACCTGCGCCGGGCCAAGACCCGCCTGGGCTGGATGAATGCGGCCGAGGTCAGCGCGGTGGCCAGGGACCTGAACGTTTCCGAGCGCGAAGTGCTGGAGATGGAATCGCGCCTGTCCGGCCGTGACATCGGTTTCGACGCCCCTTCGGACGAGGACGACGACCACGCCCCGCCGTCGCCGGCCGCCTACCTGGTCTCGCGCGACGAGGATCCGTCGCAGGCCTACGAGCGTGCCGACAGCGAGGGCCACAAGCTGGACCTGCTGCGCGAGGGCCTGGCGGGCCTGGATGCGCGCTCGCGCGACATCATCGCGCGCCGCTGGCTGGACGAGGAGAGCAAGGTCACGCTGCAGGAGCTGGCGGACGAGTACGGCGTCTCCGCCGAGCGGATCCGCCAGATCGAGGCCAATGCGATGAAGAAGATGCGCGCGCTGCTGGCCGCCTGAGCCCACGCCGCACCCATGCGAACGGCCCGGTCATCCCGGGCCGTTCGCATGTCTGGCCTGGGACTGGCTCCGGCGCCGTTGGCATGACAAGCGGCGCGGGCGCTGCGATGCTGGCGCCGCTTCCGGGTCCACTTCCGGCGGCATCTCCCTACCTCTGCCCGTGCCTTCGCCGTGAGCCAGTTGCTGCTGCTGTCCGACCTGCTTGGCACCTTCGTGTTCGCCCTCAGCGGTGCCACGCTCGCGGTGCGCTACCGGCTGGACGTGTTCGGCGTGCTGGTGCTGTCCTGCGCGGCGGCGGTGTCCGGCGGCCTGGCGCGCGACGTGCTGATCGGCGCGCAACCGCCGGCTGCCCTGGCCGACTGGCGCTACCTGGCCACGGCGATGCTGGCCGGCGTGCTGACCTTCTACCGGCACCAGGCGATCGAGCGCATGCGCAATCCGGTGCAGGTGTTCGACGCCTTCGGCCTGGCCCTGTTCGCGGTGCTCGGCACCAGCAAGGCGCTGGACCATGGCGTGTCGCCCTTCGCCGCGACCCTGCTGGGCATGCTCAGCGGCATTGGCGGAGGGGTCGCGCGCGACGTGCTGGTGGCACGCATCCCGGTGGTGCTCAAGGCCGAGCTGTATGCGGTGGCGGCGCTGGTGGGTGGCGGGGTGGTGGCGGTGGCCGAGGTGTTCGCACTGCCACGCGGCGCGGCGATGCTGGCCGGTGCGGTGGCATGTTTCGGCCTGCGCTACATGGCCATCCGCCACGGCTGGCACCTGCCGGCCGCGCACCTGCCTGAAGATCGGGCCTGAGCGCTAGCGGCGCGGCTCGTGCGCGCCGCGACCGAGGATGATGCGCGCCGCGCGCTGGCGGCTCCAGTAGGCCCAGGCCCAGTTCCAGAGCACCGTCACCCGGTTGCGGAAGCCGATCAGGAAGAACAGGTGGGCCGCCAGCCAGAACCACCAGGCCGGGGCGCCGGAAAAGCGCAGCCCGCGCAGGTCCACGACCGCGGCCATGCGACCGATCGTGGCCAGGTTGCCGAAATCGCGGTAACGGAATGGCCGAGGCGGGGCACCCTGCAGCCGGGCCTGCAACGCGCGCGCCACGTGGCTGCCCATCTGCTTGGCGGCCGGGGCAACGCCCGGCACGGGGCTGCCGTCCTGTTGCACGGCCGCCAGGTCGCCGGCCACGAACACTTCCGGATAGCCCGGCACCGACAGGTCCGCTTCCACCGGCACACGTCCGGCGCGGTCCAAGGGCACGCCCAGCGATCGCGCCAGCGGCGAGGCGGCCACGCCGGCGGCCCAGACGATGGTGCGCGAACGCACGTAGGCCTCCCCCAGCCGGTAGCCTCCGGCGTCGATGCCGGTCACCGGAACGCCCGTGCTCACCTCCACGCCCAGCTTCTGCAGCTGGTGACGGGCCTTCTCCGACAGTTCCTCCGGGAAGGAGGCCAGCACGCGCGGCCCGGCTTCGATCAGGCGCACGCGCGCGCTGGCCGGGTCGATGTTGCTGAACTGGTCGCGCAGGGTGTGGCGCGCGATCTCCGCCAGGGTGCCGGCCAGTTCCACGCCGGTTGGACCACCTCCGATGATGGCGAACTCCAGCCATGCCGCGCGCTCGGCTGGATCGGCACAGGCCTCCGCCTGTTCGAACGCCAGCAGCAGCTTGCGCCGAAGGTCCAGGGCGTCGTCCAGTGATTTCAGGCCCGGCGCGTGCTCGGCCCACTGGTCGTTGCCGAAATACGAGTGGGTGGCGCCACTGGCCAGCAGCAGGTAGTCATACCGGAGCGTGCGGCCATCTTCGAGGGCGACCGCGCGGGCTGCCGGATCGACACCGGTGGCCTCGCCCAGGCGGATCTCCACGTTGCGCTGGCGGCGCAGGATGTGTCGCAGCGGTGCGGCGATGTCGGTGGCCGACAGGCCGGCGGTGGCGACCTGATACAGCAGCGGCTGGAACAGGTGGTGGTTGTGGCGGTCGACCAGGGTGATGCGCAGCGGCGCCCAGGCCAGCGCGCGGGTGGCCCACAGCCCGGCGAAACCGCCTCCGATCACGACCAGGTGGGGAAGGTCGGAACGGTCTGCGGTCATTGCGGCCTCCAGCTGTGCACGTCAGGTCGGATCGTGGTCGATGCGCGAATGCCGGCGCGTGTCGGGCATCCACAGGTACACCAGCAGCGAGCCTGCGATACACGCGGTGACGTACCAGTAGAAGCCACGCTCCATGCCATTCTGTTTGAACCACAAGGCCACGTATTCGGCGGTTCCGCCGAAGGTCGCCACGGTGATCGCATACGGCAGTCCCACGCCCAGCGCGCGGATCTCCACCGGGAACAGCTCGGCCTTCACCACCGCGTTGATCGCGGTGTAGCCACTGACCACCACCAGCGCCGCCAGCACCAGCCAGAACGCCTCGCCGGCGCCCTGCACGGCCTGCAGGCGATCCAGGATCGGCACCGTGAGCAGTGTACCCAGCACGCCGAAGGCGATCAGCACCGGGCGCCGGCCGATGCGGTCGGACAGCGCGCCGACCACCGGTTGCAGCAGCATGTACACGAACAGGGTGCCGGCATTGACCCGTGCGGCACTCTCGCTGGAGAGGCCGGCGCTGTTGACCAGGAACTTGTGCACGTAGGTGGTGTACGTATAGAAGGCCACGGTGCCGCCCATGGTCAGGCCGACAACGCTCAGCAGCGCGCGCGGATGCTGCAGCAGTGCGCGCAGCGTGCCCTGCCGGCGCTGGTGCGCCGGTGCGCCGTCGGACTCGCTGCGCACGAAGGATTCGGTCTCCAGCATGGTCCGCCGCAGCCACAGCGCCACCAGCGCGGCCAGCGCGCCGATCGCGAACGGGATGCGCCAGCCCCAGGCACGCAGCTGGTCGGCATCCAGCAGCAGCTGCAGCGACAACAGCACGCCCAGCGCCAGCAGGTGGCCCATCACCAGGGTGACGTACTGGAAACTGGACCAGAAACCACGGTGCGCGCGGCTGGCCATCTCGCTGAGGTAGGTGGCCGAGGTGCCGTACTCGCCGCCCACCGACAGGCCCTGCAGCAGGCGCGCCAGCACCAGCAGCACCGGCGCGGCGATGCCGATGCTGTCGTAGCCGGGCGTGAGCGCGATCAGCAGCGAGCCGCCACACATCATCCATACCGACAGCAGCAGCGCCGCCTTGCGGCCATGGCGGTCGGCGTGGCGGCCCAGCAGCCAGCCACCCAGCGGGCGCATCAGGAAGCCGACCGCGAAGATCGCCGCGGTCTTCAGCAGCTGGCTGGTGCGGTCGCCGCCGGGGAAGAACACCTGGGCGAAATACAGCGAGAACGCCGCGTAGGCGTACCAGTCGTACCATTCCACCAGGTTGCCGACCGAGCCGCTGAAGATACTGCGCAGGCGCTGGGCGGGCGTGAGTTCGCGGATTGCGGCCATCGGCCGATCATGGCACGCCCGGTCACCACAGGGCGCCGCGGCGATGCCCTGTGCCAGACTTCCCCCACTCCAAGCGAGGTGCCTGCCATGGCAGAACCGGAAAAGCGCATTGCCCTGCTGATCGACGCCGATAACGCGCCGTCGGCCAAGATCGACCTGGTGCTGGCCGAGGTCGCCCGCCACGGCGTGGCCAACGTCCGCCGCGCCTATGGCAACTGGAAGAGCCACAACCTCAAGGGCTGGGAGGCGGTGCTGCACGAGTACGCGATCCGCCCGATCCAGCAGTTCGCCTACTCCAGCGGCAAGAATGCCTCGGACATGGCGATGGTGATCGACGCCATGGACCTGCTGTACGCGCGCAACCTGGACGGCTTCGCCATCGTCTCCAGCGATGCGGATTTCACCCCGCTGGTGATGCGCCTTCTGACCGACGGCATGAAGGTGTATGGCTTCGGCGAGAAGAAGACGCCATCGCCGTTCGTCAACGCCTGCTCCAAGTTCACCTACGTCGAGGCGCTGGGCAGCCCGGCGGCCGACAACGGCCAGGCTGGCAACGCCACCACCAAGGACGTGCAGG
>JBQGEI010000308.1:0-5696 GCA_052039535.1 Pseudoxanthomonas sp. | reverse complement strand
GCCGAGCTTCACCCAGACCCTGGCGCGTGCGCTGGAGGGGGTCAACGCCGCCCAGGCGAAGTCCGGGGAATTGCAGGCGGCATTCGAGCGCGGCGAGCCGGGGGCCGACCTGGCCCGGGTGATGGTCGCCTCGCAGCAATCGCAGGTGGCGTTCCGCGCCACCGTGGAGGTCCGCAACCGTCTGGTGCAGGCCTACCAGGACGTCATGAACATGCCGCTGTGACCGGGGACTGAGACACGATGGCAATCACCCTTTCCAAGGAAGCATTCAACCGCGGGCAGGCCACCGAGAAGGCGGCCCAGGCGGTGGTCAAGCTGCAGGAGATGCAGCTGATGCGGCGTGCCGGCACGATGCTGATGATCGCCCTGGCGGTGGCCGCGGGACTGTACGTGTTCTTCTGGTCGCAGAAGCCGGCGTATTCCCCGCTGTACACCGGGCTGGACCCCAAGGCCACGGCCGAGGCGGCGGACCTGCTGCGCACCGCGCAGATCCCGTTCAAGCTCGACCAGGCCACCGGCGCGATCTCGGTGCCGGAGGCCAACCTGCACGATGCGCGGCTCAAGCTTGCCGGCTCGGGCCTGGCCGAGAGCGGCCGCCTGGGCTTCGAGCTGATGGAGCGCGACCCCGGCTTCGGCGTCAGCCAGTTCGTGGAGAACGCCCGCTACCAGCACGCGCTGGAGACCGAACTGGTACGCACCATCACCACCCTGCGCCCGGTGCGCGACGCGCGCGTGCACCTGGCCATCCCCAAGCCGTCCGCCTTCACCCGCCAGCGCGAGGCCGCCAGCGCCTCGGTGGTGCTGGAGATGCGTTCCGGCGCGCTGCTCGAGCGCAACCAGGTCGATGCGATCGTGCACATGGTCGCCTCCTCGATCCCCGACCTGGCCCCGGAGCGGGTGACCGTGGTCGACCAGAACGGCCGCCTGCTCAGCAGCAACGGCCAGGACAGCGCCTCGGCGCTGAGCGCGGCCCAGTTCGAACAGGTGCGTCGCCAGGAGACCTCCTACAACCAGCGCATCCGCGAGCTGCTGGAACCGCTGACCGGCAGCGGCCGGGTCAACGCCGAGGTCACGGTGGACATGGACTTCTCGGTCACCGAGGAGGCGCGCGAGCTGTTCAACGCCGAGCCGCAGAAGGTCCGCAGCGAGCAGGTCAGCGAGAACACCACCGCCGGCGAAGGCCCGCAGGGCATCCCTGGCGCCACCAGCAACACCCCGCCCGGCGCGGTGGCCGCGCAGCAGCCCGATGGCACGCCGGCCCCCGCTGCCGCTGCCGCTGCCGCCGCGGCACCGGCCGCCGGGACCAGCTCGCGCAGCGCCACCCGCAATTTCGAGATGGACCGCACCCTGCAGCACACCCGCCAGCCGGCCGGCCGCATCCGCCGGGTGACCGCGGCGGTGCTGGTCGACCACGTGCCGCGTCCCGGCGCCGACGGCAAGCAGGCCCTGCAGCCGCTGTCGGCCGAGGAACTGACGCGCGTGCAGGAACTGGTGCGGCAGGCCGTCGGCTTCGACGACGCCCGCGGCGACGTGGTTTCGGTGGTCAACGCGCCGTTCGTACGCGAGACCGGCGAGGCGATCGAGCCGTCCCCCTGGTGGGAGGATCCGCGCGTGCGCGACGCGCTGCGCCTGCTGGTGGGTGCGGTGGTGGTGCTGGCGCTGCTGTTCGGCGTGCTGCGCCCGGCCCTGCGCCAGATCGCATCGCCAGCCCAGGCCAGGAACGAGCGCGAACCCGGCACCCAGACCGCCGAGGTCTCGCTGGTGGAGGACGAGGCGGACCTGCCATCGCTGGCCGAGGACACCGCCCGGATCGGGACGCACGCCCCGGCCGCGCCGATGGCGCTGCCCTCCAATGCCTACGAGGACCGCCTGCGCAACGCGCGAGAGGCCGTCCGTTCCGACTCCAAGCGGGTCGCCCAGGTGGTGAAGGACTGGTTGGGCAATGAAGCAGCCTAATGGCCATGGCGAACTGAGCGGCGTGCAGCGCGCCGCGGTGCTGCTGCTGTCGCTCGGGGAGAGCGACGCGGCGGAGGTGCTCAAGCACATGAGCGCCAAGGAAGTGCAGAAGCTCGGGCTGGCGATGGCCACCATGAGCGGCATCAGCCGCGAACAGGTGGTGGGCGTGATGGAGCAGTTCGAGGGCGCGCTGGAGCGGCAGACCTCGCTGGGCGTCGGCGCCGACGACTACATCCGCAACATGCTCATCCAGGCCCTCGGCGCGGACAAGGCCGGCAGCCTGATCGACCGGATCCTGCTGGGCCGCAACACCACCGGCCTGGACACGCTCAAGTGGATGGACCCGCGCGCGGTGGCCGACCTGGTGCGCAACGAGCACCCGCAGATCGTCGCCATCGTGCTCTCCCACCTGGATCCAGACCAGGCGGCCGAAGCGCTGAAGTTCCTGCCCGAGCGGGTGCGCGCCGACGTGCTGCTGCGCATCGCCACCCTGGACGGCATCCCGCCCAATGCGCTGAACGAGCTCAACGAGATCATGGAACGCCAGTTCGCCGGCAACCAGAACCTCAAGTCCTCCAGCATCGGCGGGGTCAAGGTGGCGGCCAACATCCTCAACTTCCTGGAGACCGGGCAGGACCAGTCCATCCTCGGCGAGATCGGCAAGGTCGACACCGAGCTGTGCCAGCGCATCCAGGACCTGATGTTCGTGTTCGACGACCTGGTCGACCTGGACGACCGCGAGCTGCAGACCCTGCTGCGCGAGGTCTCCGGCGAACGCCTGGGCATCGCCCTGCGCGGCGCCGACATCAAGGTGCGCGAGAAGATCACCCGCAACATGTCCCAGCGTGCGGCCGAGATCCTGCTGGAGGACATGGAGGCCCGCGGCCCGGTGCGCCTGGCCGACGTGGAGGCCGCGCAGAAGGAGATCATGACCATCGTCCGGCGCCTGGCCGATGAGGGCGTGATCGCGCTCAACAGCGGCGGCGGCGAGGAGCTGGTATGAACACCGCCGTGCGCTGGCTGGCCCCGGACCTGGATACCGCCCCCGCGGCGGAGCCGGCCCGGGTGGAGGACGCGCCGCTGCCGGTGCCGCCCACCCTGGAGGAGATCCTGGCCATCCAGGAGGCCGCGCGCGAGGAGGGCTACGCGGCCGGCCTCGCCCAGGGCCACCAGGAGGGCTTCGGCCAAGGCCAGGCCGAGGTGCGCCGGCTGACCGCGCAGATCGAGGGCATCCTCGACAACTTCACCCGTCCCCTCGCCCGCCTCGAGGACGAGGTCACCGCCGCGCTGGGCGAGCTGGCCGTGCGCATCGCCGGCAGCCTGGTCGGTCGGGCCTACGATGCCGACCCGGCGCTGCTGTCCGGGCTGGTGTCCGAGGCGCTGGACGCCGTCGGCGGCGCCAGCCGCGAGGTCGAGGTGCGGCTGCATCCGGACGACATCCAGGCCCTGGCCCCGATGCTGGCCCAGGTGGCCGGTGCGCGCCTGGTGCCGGACCCGAACCTGGGCCGCGGCGACCTGCGCGTGCATGCCGAGGCCGTGCGCATCGACGGCACCCTGGAGGCCCGCCTGCGCGGCGCGCTGGAACGGGTGATCCAGCGTGCGGGAGCCGGCGCATGACCCTGCCTGCCGCGCCCAAGGCGGCGACCGTTCCCGGCGCGGTGCCGGCGGACTGGCTGTCGGCCCGCAACCTGCGCCTGGCCACCCGGCTGGGCGGGATCGCGCTGGACCCGGCGGCCGGCCGCGGCCTGATCCGCGAAGGCATCCTGCGCCGGGCGGTGGGCCTGACTCTGGAGGCCACCGGCTGCGAGGCGCCGATGGGCGCCACCTGCAAGGTGGAAGTGGCCGACGGCGGCTGGGTCGAGGCGGAGGTGGTCGGCTTTGCCGGCGAGCGCACCTCGCTGATGCCCAGCGCCGAACTGCACGGCCTGCTGCCCAATGCCCGGGTGGTGCCGGTGCGCCGCCGCGGCGGCGTGGAGGTCGGCGAAGGCCTGCTCGGCCGGGTGATCGATTCGGACGGCGTGCCGCTGGACGGCAAGGGCCCGATCCGCGCCGAAGGCAGCGTCGGCATGGCCGGGGTTGCGATAAACCCGCTGGCCCGCGAGCCGATCATCCAGCCGCTGGACGTGGGCGTGCGCGCGATCAACGCGCTGCTGCCCATCGGCCGCGGCCAGCGCGTGGGCCTGTTCGCCGGTTCGGGCGTGGGCAAGTCGACCCTGCTGGGCATGATGACCCGCTTCACCGCCGCCGACGTGATCGTGGTCGGCCTGATCGGCGAACGTGGCCGCGAGGTGCGCGACTTCGTCGAGACCACCCTGGGCGAGGAAGGCCTGCGCCGCGCCGTGGTCGTGGCCGCCCCGGCCGACCGCCCGCCGCTGGCCCGCCTGCATGGCGCCTACCGCGCCACCGCCATCGCCGAGTGGTTCCGCGACCAGGGCCTGAACGTGCTGCTGCTGATGGATTCGCTGACCCGCTTCGCCCAGGCCCAGCGCGAGATCGGCCTGTCGGTGGGCGAGCCGCCGACCACCCGCGGCTACCCGCCCTCGGTGTTCGCCAAGCTGCCGGCACTGGTCGAGCGCGCCGGCAACGGCGCCGCCGGACGCGGCTCGATCACCGCGTTCTACACCGTCCTGACCGAGGGCGACGACCCGCAGGATCCGATCGCCGACGCCGCGCGCGCCATCCTCGACGGCCACATCCTGCTGTCGCGCCGGATTGCCGACGCCGGCCTGTACCCGGCCATCGACGTGGAATCCTCGGTCAGCCGCGTGGTCCAGGACATCGCCGACGAGACCTGGCGGGCGCGCATCCGCGCGCTCAAGCGCCTGGTCGCCGCCTACAACGCCAACCGCGACCTGATCGCCATCGGCGCCTACCAGCGCGGCAACGACCCGGCCGTGGACGAGGCCCTGGAGCGCTGGCCGGACATCATGCAGTTCCTCGGCCAGGACGTGGTCCACGCCGCCGATCTGACCCAAAGCCGCCAGGCGCTGGCCCGGCTGCTGCACCACGAGGAGAACGAGGCATGATGCAGTCACGCCGCATCGATCCGCTGCTGCGCCGCGCCCAGGACCGCGAGGACGCCGTGGCCCGCGAGCTGGCCGAGAGGCAGCGGGCGCACCAGCTCCAGGAATCGCGCCTTGAGGAACTGCGCCGCTACGCCGAGGAGTACGCGGCCGGGCAGATGTCCGCCGTCAGCCCCGCCCAGCTGGCCAACCGCCGCGCCTTCCTGGACCGCCTGGAGAGCGCGGTCGAGCAGCAGACCCGCAACGTCGACAGCAGCCGCCAGCACCTGGAGGCGGAGCGGGCGCGCCTGTTGCTGGCCAGCCGCGACAAGCAGGTGCTGGAGCAGCTGGCCGCCAGTTACCGGGCCCAGGAGCAGAAGATCGACGAGCGCCGCAGCCAGCGCGAGATGGACGACCTCGGCGCCCGCCAGGTCCGCGCGGCACAGCAGGCACGCCGCGAGGGCGAGACCCAGTGAGCGCCCCGGCCCTGGCCGGCATTGCGCCGACGCCGGCACCCTCGGCCGCGCCCCGCGCCGGCTCGCGCGGCGGCGAGGACTTCGCGCGGATGCTGCAGGGCGCCTCGGCGCAGGAACAGCCGGACCGCAGCAACGGCGGCGGCAGGATCGACGCCGCACCGCCGTCCCCCCACGATCCGGACCCCGGCGCGGTGCCGCCGGCGGCGGACGCGGAGCCGGCACCGGATCCGGGCACCGCGCCGAGCCCAGCTCCGGCCGACAC
>JBQGEI010000307.1:0-7138 GCA_052039535.1 Pseudoxanthomonas sp. | reverse complement strand
AGCCCTTGTGGATCAGCAGGGTCACGTCGCCACCGTCGTCCACCACCAGCTCCGGGCCGGTCAGGGTGCCGTCGGGCAGGGTGAAGGTCAGCGCGTCGAGGGTGCAGTCCCAGTACTCCTCCAGCGTCTCGCCCTTCCAGGCGAACACCGGGGTGCCGGAGGCGGCGATCGCCGCGGCGGCGTGGTCCTGGGTGGAGAAGATGTTGCACGAGGCCCAGCGCACGTCGGCGCCGATGTCTTTCAGCGTCTCGATCAGCACCGCGGTCTGGATGGTCATGTGCAGCGAGCCGGTCACGCGCACGCCCTTGAGCGGGGCGGTGGCGGCATGCTTGCGGCGGATCGACATCAGGCCCGGCATCTCGTGCTCGGCGATGTCGATTTCCTTGCGGCCCCAGTCGGCAAGCGAGATGTCGGCGACCTTGTAGTCGCTCCCGGTGGAGCCGGTGGAGAAGGTCCTGGCTACGGCGTTCATTGGCAAAGCTCCGGATGGTGGGGGAATCCCCCCGTTTGGTCCGGGCGCCGTTGTCGCAGTGGGGCGCGTCGAGCCTGGCCAGCATCCGGGCGCACCGCAGGTGTGGGCCGTGGCGTGATCCGCCTGTTGCATGGTCGCAGCGCCCCTCGACGGCGCCGGGGCATTATATCGGGGCGCTCCGGCCGGCGGATGAACCCGGTGCCGGCAGTGGGATGCGGCGCACGCGGCCCGGGACTTGTGTCAGGGGTCGCGACCACCCGCCCCGTGCTATCACGGAAGGCTGTTCCCGGGGAGTTCCCGCATGCCTGCCGTCTTTCGTGTCCGAACCCCGCGCCGGTTGCGCCACGCGCGTCGCGGCGCCCTCCTGCTGCTTGCCGCCAGCCTGCTGGCCAGCGCGACCGGCCACGCGCGGCCGGCCGTGGAGGACGGCTACCGCACCCCGGTACCGGCGCTGCAGGCGATCGTCGACGCGCCGCGCGCGCCGCAGCTGCTGCTCGGGCCCAGGCGCGACCTGGCCGCGATGTGGCAGGCCCCGGATCTGCCCGGGATCGACGTGGTCGCCCAGCCGGAACTGAAGCTGGCCGGCCTGCGCATCCATCCACGGGTGCATGCGCCGAGCGCGTTCTCGCTGGGCGCCGACCTGTGGCTGATGGACATCGCCAGTGGCAACGAGCGCCGCATCAGCGGGTTGCCACGGCCGCTGGGCATGGCCAGCGTTGCCTGGTCGCCGGACCAGCGCTGGCTGGCGTTCAACCGCCTGGACCGCGCCAGCGGCGCCAACGAACTGTGGGTGGTGGACGTCGCCGCCGCCACCGCCCGGCGCATCGCCGCCGACCTCAACACCGTGGCCGGCGGCGGCTACAGCTGGATGCCGGACAGCCGCGGCCTGGTGCTGCGCCTGCGCGCTGCGCAGGCGCGTCCGCTGCCGGCGGCCGACGCCGTGCCGTCCGGCCCGTCGGTCCAGCACAGCGAGGCCGGCGCCGGGGTGCGCTCGGTGCGCACCTACCAGGACCTGCTGCGCAACGAATCCGATGCGCAGACCCTCGAGCACTACCTGCTGTCGCAGCTGGCCCTCGTCGACCTGCAGGGCAGGGTGACCCGGGTCGGCGCCCCGGCGCTGTACCTGTCCACCGTACCCTCGCCGGACGGGCGCTACGTGCTGGCGCAGGCGGCCGAGCGCCCGTTCTCCTACCTGGTGCCGGTATCGCGCTTCCCGCGCGTCATCCAGGTGCTGGATGCGCGCACCGGCGCGACGGTGCACACGGTGGCGCGCCTGCCGCTGGTCGAAGGCCTGCCGACCGGCAACGATGCGGTGGCCACCGGCGTGCGCCAGGCGCAGTGGCGGACCGACGCCCCTTCGACCCTGGTCTGGGCCGAGGCCCAGGACGGGGGCGATCCTTCGCGCGAGGCCGCCGTGCGCGACCGCGTGTTCATGCAGCCGGCCCCGTTCGACGCGCCGCCGCGGGTGCTGGCCGACCTGGCCACGCGCCTGTCGGGGATCACCTGGGGCCGCGGCGACCTCGCCGTGCTCGGCGAGTCCTGGTGGAAGGACCGCAGCGTGCGCACCTGGCGCCTGTTCCCCGACCAGCCCGGCCAGGCGCCGTCGCTGATGTTCGAGCGCTCCTCCGAGGACCGCTACGCCAACCCGGGCAGTCCGGCGACCTTCGTCGACGATGCCGGCCGCAGCCGCCTGCTGACCTCCGCCGATGGCGGCAGCCTGTTCCTGGTCGGCGCCGGCGCCTCCCCGGAAGGCGACCGCCCGTTCGTGGACCGCTACGACCTGGCCAGCGGCCGCAGCGAGCGCCTGTTCCATTCGCAGGCGCCGTACTACGAAGTGCCGCGCGCGCTGCTGGACGATACCGGCACGCGCCTGCTGACCACCCGCGAATCGCCGCGCGAGCCGACCAACTACTACGTGCGTGATGCCGCGGCCGCGCAGCCGCTGCGCGCGCTGACCGCGTTCCCGCACCCGACCCCGCAGCTGCGCGACATCTCCAAGGAGCAGATCCGCTACCGCCGCGAGGACGGCGTGGAACTGACCGCCACGCTGTACCTGCCGGCGGGCTACGACGCCCGCCGCGACGGCCCGCTGCCGGTGCTGATGTGGGCCTATCCGCAGGAGTTCAAGTCGGCCCAGGCGGCCAGCCAGGTCACCGACTCCCCGTACCGCTTCAACCGGGTCAGCTACTGGGGCCCGCTGCCGTTCCTGGCGCGTGGCTTCGCGGTGCTGGACGATCCTTCGATGCCGATCGTCGGCGAGGGGACGGCCGAGCCCAACGACACCTACGTGCGCCAGCTGTCCGCCGGTGCGCGGGCGGCGGTGGACGAGCTGGTGCGGCGCGGGGTGGGTGACCCGGCGCGGATGGCCGTCGGCGGCCATTCCTATGGCGCCTTCATGACCGCCAACCTGCTGGCGCATACCGACCTGTTCAAGGCCGGCATCGCCCGCAGCGGTGCCTACAACCGAACCCTGACCCCGTTCGGGTTCCAGGCCGAGGAGCGCAACTACTGGCAGGCGCAGGACACCTACCTGGCGATGTCGCCGTTCAACCACGCCGACCGGATCAAGGCGCCGCTGCTGCTGATCCACGGCGAGCAGGACAACAACTCCGGCACCTTCCCGTTGCAGAGCGAGCGCATGTTCGCCGCGGTCAAGGGGCTGGGCGGCACCGCGCGCCTGGTGATGCTGCCCAACGAATCGCACGGCTACCGCGCTCGCGAATCGATCCTGCACATGCTTGCCGAGACCGACGGGTGGCTGCAGGAATACGTCCGCGGCGACGCGGACGGGGCGACGGCCGACTGAGCCTGCGGCCGCCGGTGCCGCGTGGCGCCGGCCGGCTTCCGATACGCCTGAAACTTTTGCGGCATTGCACAACACCCGGCTAAGCTGCCGGGTCGCTGGTTTCCGCAGAGCATTAGCGCGCATCGATGAACGCCCCACGCACTCTCGAGTTCGCCCCGCCGGATCTTCCCCTTCGCGACGACGTGCGCCGCCTCGGCGCGCTGGTCGGGGAGATGCTCGCCGAGCAGCAGTCGCCCGCGTTCCTGGAGGAAGTGGAGCGGGTGCGCACCACCGCCATCGCGCGCCGCCACAACGGCGGCGGGATGGCCTCGCTGGCGGCCCTGCTCGATGGCCTGGAGCCGGCCCATGCGCAGGCCCTGGTCCGTGCGTTCAGCACCTACTTCCAGGTGGTGAACATCGCCGAGCGCGTGCACCGCATCCGCCGCCGGCGTGATTACCAGCGCACCGGCGCGGGCACCCCGCAGCCGGACAGCCTGCACGATGCGCTGCGCCGCCTGCGCGACAAGGGCGTCGAGCCGACCGAGCTGCTGGAGTGGCTGGAGCGGGTGGACATCGAGCCGGTGTTCACCGCCCATCCGACCGAGGCGGTGCGGCGCGCGCTGCTGGAGAAGGAGCAGATCATGGTCGCCGCGCTGGTCGACGACCTGGACGGTGGCCGCACCCCCGGCGAGCGCGCCGCGGACCTGGCGCGCTTCCGCATGGCCCTGACCTCCACGTGGCAGACCGCCGATTCCTCGCCGGTGCGCCCGACCGTGGACGACGAGCGCGAGCACGTCGGCTTCTACCTCACCGAGGTGCTGTACCGGGTCATGCCGGCGTTCTACGAGACGCTGGAACACGCCCTCGGCGAAACGTTCGGAATCGCCGCCGAGCTGCCCCGGCTGCTGCGTTTCGGCACCTGGGTCGGCGGCGACATGGACGGCAACCCCAACGTCGATGGCGGCACCATCCGCAACACGCTCGACGCGCAGCGCCGCGCCATCCTCGGCAAGTACGCCGCCGAGCTACAGCAGCTGGCCAGCGTGCTGACCCAGAGCACCGGCGTGGCCGGGGTCGACGCGGCGGTGCTGGAGCGGCTGGAGCAGTACCGCGGCCTGCTGCCGGAGGCGGCCGCCGGAAGCCGTCCGCGCCATGCCGACATGCCGTACCGGCTGCTGCTGGAACTGATGCGCGCGCGCCTGCTGACCACCCTGGACAACCTGCCGGCCGGCTATGGCTCGCCGCAGGAGTTCGCAGGCGACCTGGACCTGGTCCGCCAGAGCCTGGAGCGCAACCGCGGGATCCACGCCGGCTGGTTCTCGGTGCGGCGCCTGGTGTGGCGCCTGCGCACCTTCGGCTTCCACCTGGCGCGGCTGGACGTGCGCCAGGAGTCGACCGTGCATGCCCGGGCGATCGCCGCGGCGCTGCAGGACGCGCAGTGGGAAGCGCGCGATGCGGTCGAGCAGGCCCGGATCCTGGCCGGACACGCCGGCACCGGCGGCACGCCGCTGCCGCAGGTCGAGGAGGAGGGCAACCAGCGCCTGGACGCGGTGTTCCAGGCGCTGGGCGACGCCCGCCGGCGCCACGGTGCCGATGCGCTGGGCGCGTACATCATCAGCATGGCCCGCAGCCGCGCCGACGTGCTGGCGGTGCTGGCGCTGGCCCGCCGCGGCGGGCTGGTGGACGCGGACGGCCACGTACCGCTGGACATCGCCCCGCTGTTCGAGACCGTCGACGACCTGCGCCACGGCAACGGCACCCTGCGCGACCTGTTCGCCGACCCGGTGTACCGCGCCCACCTGCAGGCGCGCGGCAACGTGCAGATGGTGATGCTCGGCTACTCGGACAGCGGCAAGGACGGCGGCATCGCCGCCTCGCGCTGGAGCCTGCAGCAGGCGCAGATCGAGCTGATGCAGGTGGCCGAGGAGCACCACATCCGCCTGACCTTCTTCCACGGCCGCGGCGGCTCGCTCAGCCGCGGCGGCAGCAAGACCACCCGCGCGGTGGAAGCCTCGCCCCGTGGCAGCGTGGACGGCCGCCTGCGGGTGACCGAGCAGGGCGAGGCGATCCACCGCAAGTTCGGTATCCGGGCGCTGGCGTTGCGCTCACTCGAGCAGACCACCGGCGCGGTGCTGGCTTCGAGCATCCGCCCGCGCCCGCCCGAACCGCGCGAGGCGCACTGGCGGGAGGTGATGGACACGGTGGCCACCGCCAGCAGCGTCGCCTACCGCGGCCTGGTCGGGGCACCGCGCTTCATGGACTACTTCCGCAGCGCGACCCCGATCGACGTGATCGAGCGCATGACCCTCGGCTCGCGCCCCTCGCGCCGGCTGGGGCAGGATGCGGCGCTGTCCAACCTGCGGGCGATCCCGTGGGTGTTCGCCTGGAGCCAGTCGCGCGCGGTGATCCCGGGCTGGTTCGGCGTCGGCACCGGCCTGCAGGCGGCGGTGGAGCAGCACGGGGAGGAGGTGCTGCGCGAGATGGCCGCCGACTGGCCGTTCTTCCGCACTTTCCTCGACGACATCTCGATGGTGCTGGCCAAGGGCGACATGGGGATCGCCGAGATGTTCTCGCGGCTGGCCGGCGAGACGCTGCACGGGGAATTCTTCCCGCGCATCAGCGACGAGCACGCACGCACCCGCGACTGGCTGCTGCGGCTCAACTGCAATGAGTACCTGCTCCAGCACGACCAGCGCCTGGCACTGTCCATCCGCCTGCGCAATCCCTACGTGGATCCGATCAGCGTGCTGCAGGCCGACCTGCTGCGGCGCTGGCGCGCCAGCGACCGCCAGGACGAGGACCTGCTGCGGGCACTGGTGGCCAGCGTCAACGGCGTCTCCCAGGGCGTACAGAACACCGGCTGATGCCGGGCGCGGGCCAGTGCCCGGGCCGTGCCCGCCCGGGCGTCCGTCGGCCGCCTTCGTGGCACGCCGGACGCCCGCTGTCCTTGACGTGGCGGGGAAGGCTCCCGGCACCCGCGCCCACCGCGGCGTGAAGTGGTCGTGATGGAATGAGGGTGACCTGCGGGCCGCGGACAGGTGCCGGTCAGCCTGCGGGGTTTCCGGCTTTTTATGATCGGCCTCCCGACAACGGACGTGGAGGCGGCGATGCCGCAGGTGCGTGGATGGATGGTGCTGTCCTTGCTGTGCCTGGCGGCGTGCCGGCCGGCGACGCAAGGCGTCGATCAGGGAGCGGGGCCGGCAGCGGCGGATGACGGCGCCGCCACGTCAAGGGGTCTCGATGGCGGCCCGGACGCGCGTGCGTCCGCAGGCGTGGAAGCGGCGGCGGAAAGCGGGGTGCCGGGATTCCCCGCGATCCCGACCATCGTGGTCCCGGAAATCCTCGGTGTCACGCCCGCACAGCGCGCGCTGGAGGCGTCGATCCAGGACATCCTCGATCCGGTGGAGGGCGTCAGCGTGGCCCCGGCACGCTGCGACCGCGAGGGGGCGCTGCGCCGGGATGGTGGCATCACCGCGGTCGATGCGCAGGGCAACCTGGTGCGCAACGGCGACGAGGGCCTGTTCCAGCTGCGTCCGGATGGAAGCGGCACCGCCAACTTCGAAGGCGGCCTGGTGGTGATCGAAGCCGATGGCAGCGGCACCATCAACGGCAGCGGCGCCGACGGCGCGGACGATGCACTGATCCGGGTCGAGGCCAGCGGCGCCGGGACCTACAACGGTCCGGCCGGGCTGATCACGCTGGACGGCCGGGGCGGAGGCAGCTGGAACGGCGACAGCGGGCTGGTCGTCAACAACGGCGATGGCAGCGGCACCTGGAACGGGCCGCAGGGGCTGGTGCGGATCAACGCCGACGGCTCGGGCACCTGGAACGGGCCGCACGGGCTGATCGTGAACAACGGCGACGGCAGCGGCACCATCGGC
>JBQGEI010000306.1:0-6193 GCA_052039535.1 Pseudoxanthomonas sp. | reverse complement strand
CGTCAACGGCATCGCCTACGTCGACGATCCGACGGTGATGTCCTGGCAGCTGGCCAACGAGCCGCGGCCGGGCAGCAACGCCGGCGGCGCGCCCAATTTCCAGGTCTACCGGCAGTGGGTGCACGACACCGCCGGGTTCATCCGCCAGCTGGCACCCAGGCAGCTGGTCAGCACCGGCAGCGAGGGCGCCAAGGGCTCGCTGGGCGAGGACGACTACTACCTGCTCGCGCACGCCTCGCCGAACGTGGATTACCTCACCTTCCACCTGTGGCCCTCGAACTGGGACTGGATGGACCACCACGACCCGGCCGCGCGGCTGGACAGCGGGCTGGAGACCTCGCTGGCCTACATCGACCGCCACGTGCAGATGGCGGCGCGGCTGGGCAAGCCCACGGTGCTGTCGGAGTTCGGCCTCAACCGCGACAGCGGCTCCTACGACCCCGCCTCCGGCGTCACCGCGCGCGACCGGTTCTACCAGGCGATCTACGCCCGGGTGCTGGAACACGCCCGCGCCGGGGGCCCTATCGCCGGCTCCAACTTCTGGGCCTGGGGCGGACGTGGACGCACCACCAATGCCGACTGGATGTGGAAGGCCGGCGACCCGTTCACCGGCGACCCGCCGCAGGAGGCCCAGGGCCTGTTCTCGCTGTTCGACAGCGACGCCTCGACCCTGGGCATTGTGACCGCCCACGCCCGGGCCATGCGCGAGCTTCCCTGACCGGCCTGCCGCCCGGCGCGCCGGCCCCGGACTTCAGGCCGCGCTTTCCCAGCCGTTAAGGCGGATATCCGGCAGAAGGGGAAACGCATGTCGACGATGGAGGCGGAACCGGCGGCGCAGGCCGCGGACCGGCACCCGCACCCGGGGTTGCCCGACGCCCCGGTCGGGCTGCTGCGACTGGACCGCGCGGGCCTGGTCACCGCTGCCAACCGCACGGCACGCGACCTGCTCGGGCTGGAGGACGAAGCGTTGCCTGGGCCGGCGGCCGAGCTGCTGTGGGGCCTGGACGTGGCGGCGCTGCAGCCGGCGGGCGGGGTGTGGGTGGCCGCCGGCGATGACCCGGCGCGGCGCCTGCATTACCAGCCCGATGGCGGCGACGGCTGGAGCCTCAGCCTGCCCCATGCCGAAACCGCGACCCTGCTGCGCGAGGCCGCCCGGCTGGCCGGCGGAGACGTGCCGGCGGTGACCCACCCGCTGCTGCTGCCGCTGGCGACGCGGCTGGCCTCCGCGGCACGTCCGCTGGCGCTGCTGGACCGGGTCAACGACGCGCTGGCGCGTTGCGACCTGGACCTGGAGATTCCCGAGGCCGATGCCGGCTGCGAGGCCGGGCGCCGGCTCTCGGCCGGCTTCGGCAACCTGGCCGAGGCCGTGCGCCAGGCCGTCGCCCTGTCGGTCCAGCTGGCCGAGGACGTGCCCAAGGTGGTCGGGGAGAACGACGAACTGGCCAGCCAGACCCGGGCCCAGGCCGAGGCGCTGGAGACGGTGCTGGGGGCCACCCGGCGCCTGCGCCAGGACCTGGACGACGTGCGCGGTGAACTGGAGGAGGTGCGCGCGGCAGCTGCGCGCGCCGATGCCGATGCCCGTCGCGGCGGAGAGGCGGCACGGGCCCTGGCCGCGGCGATGGAACAGGTCGAGGCGCGCGCCGCGCGCGCCGGCGAGGTCATCGAGGTGATCGACTCGGTCGCCTTCCAGACCAACATCCTTTCGATCAACGCCGGGATCGAGGCGGCCCATGCCGGCGAGGCAGGGCGCGGCTTCGCGGTGGTCGCCGCCGAGATCCGGCGCCTGGCCGAGCGCGCCGCCAGCGCCGCGCGCGACGTGCGCGCCATCGTCGGCGGCACGGTCCAGGCCCTCGGCGAGAGTGCCGGCTCGGCGCGCCACACCGGCGAGGTGCTGGGCGGGATCGGCCGCTCGCTGGAGGACGCGGGCGCGGCGATGGAATCGGTGGCGCGTCGCATCGCCTCCCAGGGCGAGGAGGTGGCGGCGATCGACCGGGCGGTGGAGGAGGTGGTCGGCCTGGGCCACAGCAACCTCGAGCACGCCGCGCACGTGGCCGAGCTCAGCGAGGCGCTGGGCGAGGGCGTGGCCACCCTGCACGACTGCGTCGGCCTGTTCCGGCTGCCGGCGGACCCGATGCTGGAGCCGCGGCATGCCCGCGTGCGCGAGCTGGCCCAGGCCGGTGCCCGGCGGATCGGACTGGCGCTGGAGGCGGCCGTGGCCGCAGGCCGCGTGCCGGCCGAGGCGCTGTTCTCGCGCGAGTACCTCCCTGTGGCCGGGGTGGAGCCGCCCAAGTACCGCACCCGGTTCGACGGGCTGTGCGACCAGGTGCTGCCGCCGCTGCAGGAGCCGGTGGCTGCGGCCGAACCGTGGATCGTGTTCGCCATCTGCGCCAATCCAGACGGCTACGTGCCGACCCACAACCAGCGCTATTGCCAGCCGCTGACCGGCGACCCCACCCGCGACCTGGTCGGCAACCGCACCAAGCGGATCTTCGCCGACCGCGTCGGCCGCAGCGTCGGCGCCCATACCGACCCCTACCGGCTGCAGGTCTACCGGCGCGACACCGGCCAGATCATGTTCGACCTGTCCGTGCCGATCCACGTGCAGGGGCGCCACTGGGGCGGATTCCGGATCGGCTACTCGCTGGAATAGGGCGGCGGTGCCGGGCCGCGTGCGCGCCGCGGCCCGTACACCCAGTGCTCCAGCGCGTGGCGCAGGCGCTGCATGCGCCGCCGGCGCACGCGCTGGGCATGGGACAGGGTGCGGTGCAGGGCCAGGATCACCACCAGCATCAGCAGGGCGAAGGGCAGCGCCGAGACGGTGACCAGCCCTTGCAGCGCATCCAGCCCGCCGGCCAGCAGCAGGGCACTGGCCACCGCGGCGATCGCCACGCCCCAGGCCACCTTGCGCAGCACCGGCGGATCGCCGGCCTCGTCGCTGGACATGCTCGCCAGCACCAGGACCGCCGAGTCGGCGGAGGTGACGAAGAAGATCACCAGCAGCACCACGGCCAGCCCGCTCAGGAAAGTACTGCCGGGCAGCTGCGCGAACAGGGCATACAGCACGTTCTGGTAGCCGCTTTCCAGCACCGGCTGCAGGTCGGTCACGAACAGCTGCTGCCACAGCGCGGTGCCGCCGAACACCGCGAACCAGGCGAAGCCCAGCAGGCTCGGCGCCAGCACCGTGCCGGCCACGAACTCGCGGATGGTGCGCCCGTACGACACGCGGGCGATGAAGGTCCCCACGAAGGGCGCCCAGGAGATCCACCAGGCCCAGTAGAAGATGGTCCATTCGCTGACCCAGGCGCTGCCGGAGAACGGCGACATGCGCAGGCTCATGCCCACCAGCTGGTCCAGGTAGCCGCCCAGCGCATTGGTGAACACGTCGAACAGGAAAGCGGTCGGTCCCAGGGCAAGCACCGCCAGCAGCAGCAACGCGGCCAGCACGAGGTTGAAACTGGACAGCCACTTGATGCCGCGGTCCACGCCGCTGAGGCTGGAGGCCATGTACAGGACGAACGCCACCGCGATCACCGCCAGCTGCATGCCGGTGCCCGAGGGCGTGCCGAACACGGTGCGCAACCCTGCGACGATCTGCAGCGCGCCGAAGCCCAGCGTGGTGGCCACGCCGATGGCGGTGGCCACCACCGCCGCGATGTCCACGCAGCGGCCGGGCCAGCCACGGTGATGGCGGCCCAGCACCGGCTGCAGCAGGTCGCTGAGCTGGCCGCGGCCGCGGCGGTTGTACTGGAACCAGGCCATCGCCAGCCCGACCAGCGCGTAGACCGCCCAGGGATGCAGGCCCCAGTGGAAGAATGCATAGCGCATCGACGCGCGCGCGGCCGGCATGCTCGCAGGCTCCAGGCCTTCGGGCGGCGTGAAGTAGTGCGACAGCGGCTCGGCCGCGCCCCAGAACACCAGGCCGATGCCCATGCCGGCGGCGAACAGCATCGCCAGCCATGCGGCGACGTTGAACTGCGGCTCGGCGTCCTCGCCGCCGATGCGCAGCTCGCCGGTGCTGCTGAAGGCCAGGTAGACCATGAACACCAGGGTCGCGAACACCACCAGCAGGTACAGCCAGCCGGTGTTGGCGAGCATCGTCGAAAGCAGGGTCCCGACCGCCGCGTCGAAGGTCAGCGGCGCCAGCACCGCCGACCCCGCCAGCAGTGCGATGAGCAGGAAGGAGATGCGGAAGACCATCGCGGTTCCTGGGGGGCGGGAAGGCGGCAGTCTAGCAATGGCCCGTGCAGGGGCCGTTGCAGCGGCAACCGGCGGTGGCGCCCGGTCTGTGGTCTAATCGCCGCCGAAGCGGGGGTACCGCGGCGCCGATCCAGGCGCGTGGTTGAGACAGTCCCTTGGAACCTGATCCGGTTGATACCGGCGTAGGGAAGCTTCGCAGGACGCGATACGTCCGTCCTGTGTCCGCCCGCTTCGGGCGGCGGGGCCGCGCATGCGGTGCCGTCGTCCGGCCCGCACCGCAAGGTGCGGCATTCCCCTGACCGGACGGACACATCGCATGAATGCCATTCCCGCTTCCCTGCTCCAGCAGGCCGCGCAGCTTTCCGGGTCGGTGACCCGGCCGATCCCCGGCTCGCGAAAGATCCACGTCGAAGGCTCGCGCGCGGACCTGCGCGTGCCGATGCGCGAGATCGGGCTGACCCGCACCCCGACCATTTTCGGCGGCGAGGAGAACGCGCCGGTCACGGTGTACGACACCTCCGGCCCGTACACCGATCCGGACGCGCGCATCGACCTGGCCAGCGGCCTGCCCGCCCTTCGCGCGGCGTGGATCGCCGAGCGCGGCGACACCGAGGAACTGCCCGGGCTCAGCTCCGGGTTCGGCCGCGCGCGCGAGCACGACCCGCGGCTGGCGGCAGTGCGTTTCCCGGCACGGGCGCTGCCGCGCCGCGCCCGGGCCGGCGCCAACGTCACCCAGATGCACTACGCGCGCCGCGGCGTCGTCACCCCGGAGATGGAGTTCGTCGCCATCCGCGAGAACCAGCGGCTGGAGGCGGTGCGCGATGCGGGCCTGCTGGCGCAGCATCCGGGCCAGGGTTTCGGGGCGAGCATCCAGAAGGTCATCACCCCGGAGTTCGTGCGCGAGGAGATCGCCCGCGGCCGCGCGATCCTGCCGTGCAACATCAACCACCCCGAAAGCGAGCCGATGATCATCGGCCGCAACTTCCTCACCAAGATCAACGCCAACATCGGCAACTCGGCGGTGTCCTCCGGCATCGCCGAGGAGGTGGAGAAGCTGGTCTGGGCGATCCGCTGGGGCGCCGACAACGTCATGGACCTGTCCACCGGCAAGCACATCCACGAGACCCGCGAGTGGATCATCCGCAACTCGCCGGTGCCGATCGGCACCGTGCCGATCTACCAGGCGCTGGAAAAGGTCGACGGCCGCGCCGAGGAGCTGACCTGGGAAATCTTCCGCGACACGCTCATCGAGCAGGCCGAGCAGGGCGTTGACTACTTCACCATTCACGCCGGGGTGCTGCTGCGCTACGTGCCGCTGACGGCCGGCCGGGTGACCGGGATCGTGTCCCGTGGCGGTTCGATCATGGCCAAGTGGTGCCTGGCCCATCACCGCGAGAGCTTCCTCTACGAGCATTTCGAGGAGATCTGCGAAATCATGAAGGCCTACGACGTGGCCTTCTCGCTGGGCGACGGCCTGCGTCCGGGCTGGATCGCAGATGCCAACGACGCGGCCCAGTTCGGCGAGCTGGAGACCCTGGGCGAGCTGACGAAGGTCGCCTGGAAGCACGACGTGCAGACCATGATCGAAGGCCCCGGCCACGTGCCGATGCAGCTGATCAAGGAGAACATGGACAAGCAGCTGCGCGAGTGCGGCGAGGCGCCGTTCTACACCCTGGGCCCGCTGACCACCGACATCGCCCCCGGCTACGACCACATCACCAGCGCCATCGGCGCGGCCATGATCGGCTGGTACGGCACGGCGATGCTCTGCTACGTGACCCCGAAGGAGCACCTGGGCCTGCCCAACCGCCAGGACGTGCGCGACGGGATCATGGCCTACAAGATCGCCGCCCACGCCGCGGACCTGGCCAAGGGCCATCCCGGCGCGCAGGTGCGCGACAACGCGCTGAGCAAGGCCCGGTTCGAGTTCCGCTGGGAGGACCAGTTCCACCTCGGCCTGGATCCGGAGAAGGCCAAGGAGTTCCACGACGAGACC
>JBQGEI010000305.1:0-4908 GCA_052039535.1 Pseudoxanthomonas sp. | reverse complement strand
CGCGGGTGCATCGGCAGCGGGTCCGGGCTCACTGCCGCGACTCCCCGTCGTCGGCGGCCGGGCAGTTGCGCCGGCGCTGGTGGCAGTCCACCGCGCGGTCGTGCTCGGCATAGGTGGCAGAGAAGATGTGGGTGCCGTCGTTGCGCGAGACGAAGAACAGCGCGTCGCCCGGCTCGGGGTCCACTGCCGCGGCCAGCGCGGCGCGCCCCGGCATGGCGATCGGGGTCGGGGTCAGCCCGGGACGGGTGTAGGTGTTGTAGGGCGTATCGGTGACCAGGTCGCGCTTGCGGATGTTGCCGTCGTAGGCGCTGCCGATGCCGTAGATCACCGTCGGGTCGGTCTGCAGCAGCATGCCCTTCTGCAGGCGGCGCGAGAACACCCCGGCGATCCGCCGGCGCTCGTGCGCCTGGCCGGTCTCCTTCTCGACGATCGACGCCAGGATCAGGGCCTCCTCCGGCGTGCGCAGCGGGATGTCGGGCGCGCGGGCCTCCCACGCGGCCGCCAGCGCCTGTTCCATGGCCGCGTGGGCGCGCCGCAGCACGTCCAGGTCGCTGTCGCCACGCTGGTAGAGGTAGGTCTCCGGCAGGAAGCGCCCTTCCGGATGCTGGCCGGGATGGCCCAGCGCGGCCATCAGCGCCGCGTCGTCCATGTCGGTGGTCTCGTGGCGCAGGGGATCGGCCGCGGCCAGCGCGGCGCGCAGCTGGCGGAAGTTCCAGCCTTCGATGATCGTCACCCGGTAATGGATGACGCGGCCGTCGCGCATGCGCTGCAGCAGCTCGCGCGGGGTGATGCCCGGTTCCAGCGCGTACTCGCCGACCTTCAGACGGCCGGCGGCATCCATCTGGCGTGCCAGCAGCCGCCATTCCAGGTCGTGGCCGGCGTCCACGCCCGCCTGGCGCAGGCGCGCCAGCACGGTGCGCAGGCCGTCGCCCCGCTCGATCCGCACGCTGGTGGCATCACCGGTCCAGGCCGGGGCGTCGGCGAACCGCTGGTAGTGGGTCCAGCCCCAGGCCGCCGCGCCACCGGCCAGCAGCAGCACCGCGCACAGCACGCCCAACGCGATTCCGAGCACTCGCTTGCATCCGCCGGCCACGTCCACCTCGTTCCTCGTCAGGCCGCTCAGGATACCGCGCCACCCGCCCGGGCCGCCGCCCGACGGCGTGCCTCAGGCTTCCGGGGCGAGCGCGCGCAGCACGCCGCGCGCCTTGGCGCGGGTCTCCTCCAGCTCGCGGCCGGGCACCGAGTCGACCACGATGCCGGCCCCGGTACGGAAGCTGGCAGTGTCGCCCTGCACCTCCGCGCTGCGGATCAGGATGTTCAGGTCCATGTCGCCGTTGCGGCCGAGCCAGCCGATCGCACCGGTGTACGCGCCGCGCGCGCACTGCTCCAGCTCGGCGATGATCTGCATGCAGCGCACCTTGGGGCAGCCGGTGATGGTGCCACCGGGGAACACCGCGCCGATGACCTCGCCCGGCGAGGTGCCCTCGCGCAGCCGGCCGCGCACGTTGCTGACGATGTGGTGCACATGGGCGTAGCTCTCCACGCTCATCAGCTCATCGACCTCGACGCTGCCCGGCGCGCAGACGCGGCCCAGGTCGTTGCGCTCCAGGTCGATCAGCATCACGTGTTCGGCGCGCTCCTTGGGGTGGCCGACCAGCTCGCGGATGCGCGCGGCGTCATCGTCGCCGGCGAACCGGGGCCGGGTACCGGCGATGGGCCGGGTCTCAACCACGTCGCCGCGCACCGACACCAGCCGTTCCGGCGAGGAACTGGCCACCGCCCAGCCCCGGCCTGCGAACAGGCCCGCGAACGGTGCAGGATTGGCCTGGCGCAGGCGGGCGTACAGCGCCGCCGGATCCACGGGCGCATCGAACCGCGCGCGCCAGCCGCGCGACAGATTCACCTGGAACACGTCGCCGGCGCGCAGGTAGTCCAGCACCCGCCCTACTCCGTCGAGGAAGCCCCGCGGGTCGTCCTCCTCGATCGTGGCCGGCGGCTGCCATGCAGGCAGCGGCGCCAGCGCGGTGCATGCCTCCATATCGGCGTGCAGGGTATCGAGCAGCCGCTCCTGCCCCGGCTCGGCGATGGCCACGCACTGGCCGCTGTCACGGTCGCGCACCACCGCTGCCGGGCAGCGCAGGGCCAGCGCCGGCGGACGGCCGTCCCCACGCACCGGCAACCGCAGCACCGGCTCCACCTGGGCGGCCAGCTCGTAGTCCAGCAGCAGGGCCCAGCCGCCGGCGAAAGGCCAGCGCGGGTCGCTGGCGTCATCGCGTTCGTGGCGCCAGCAGGCGTCCAGCGCCTGCAGGAAGCTGCCGGCATGGGCCGTGCCTTCCAGGTCGCGGGTGACGCCGTCGGCATCCAGGCGCAGGCCGCGGCCGTCGGCCATCAGCAGCAGGTCCCAGCGCCCCTGGGCGGTGCCGGAAGCGACGGATTCGAGCAGCAGCGGATAGCGCGCCGGCGCCTGCCGGTGCAGGGCCAGCAGGTCGAAGGACGCCGGAAGCGCGAGCGGTTGCAGCATGCGTTGGACGGTCCCGGCGGGCGCCGGCCGCAGCCGGCGCCGGAGGCGGTCAGATGCGGCCGAACACCAGGGTGCCGTTGGTGCCGCCGAAGCCGAAGCCGTTGGACACGGCCACGTCGACCTTCGCCTGGCGCGCCACGTTCGGCACGTAGTCCAGGTCGCAGCCCTCGCCCGGATCCTCCAGGTTGATGGTCGGGGGCACCACGCCCTCGTGGATCGCCAGCACCGAGAAGATGGCTTCGACGCCGCCGGCGGCACCCAGCAGGTGGCCGGTCATGGACTTGGTCGAGCTCACCATCATCCTGTAGGCGTGGTCGCCGAAGGCGCGCTTCATGGCCAGGGTCTCGGCCAGGTCGCCCAGCGGGGTGGAGGTGCCGTGCGCATTGAGGTAGTCGACCTTCGACGGGTCGATCTTCGCGTCGCGCAGCGCCGCCAGCATGCAGCGCGCGGCGCCGTCGCCGTCCTCGCTGGGGGCGGTCATGTGGTTGGCGTCGGCGCTGGCGCCGAAGCCCAGCAGCTCGGCGTAGATGCGCGCGCCGCGGGCCTTGGCGTGCTCGTACTCCTCCAGCACCAGCACGCCGGCGCCGTCGCCCAGCACGAAGCCGTCGCGCCCGGCGTCCCACGGGCGCGAGGCGCCGGCCGGGTCGTCATTGCGGGTGGACATGGCCTTCATCGAGCAGAATCCGCCCATCGAGGTCGGCGAGGAACCGCGCTCGGCGCCGCCGGCCACCATCACGTCGGCGTCGCCGTGCTGGATCAGGCGCATCGCGGTGCCGATCGAATGGTTGGAGGTGGCGCAGGCGGAGACGGCCGAGAAGTTCGGCCCCTTCAGCCCGCGGATGATGCTCAGCTGGCCCGGCAGCATGTTGATGATGGTGCTGGGCACGTAGAACGGCGAGATCTTGCGCGGGCCGCCCTCCAGGTACTTGGCGGTCTGCTCCTCGATGCCGAGGATGCCGCCGATGCCCGAGCCGATGATCGCGCCCACGCGCTCTGCGTTGGCGTCGGTGATCTCCAGCCCGGAGTCGTCCAGCGCCATGAACGAGGCCGCCAGTCCGTAATGGATGAACGGCTCCATCTTCTTGGCGTCCTTGGGCGGCAGGAACGCGGTGGGGTCGAAATCGCGGATCTCGCCGGCGATGCGCGTCGCATAGGCGCTGGCATCGAAATGCGTGACCGGGCCGATGCCCGAACGGCCGTTGACGATGCCGTCCCAGCTGCTGGCCAGGTCGTTGCCCAGCGGCGAGACCATGCCCATGCCGGTGATGACGACGCGACGCTGACTCATTGGCGGCTCCTGGTGCTTTCGATGCGGGATGCGCACGCGGCGCCGGTTGCGCCGGACGTGCACGGGGCCGCACGCAGCGGCCCCGTTGGAATGTGTTGCCGCGGACCGCAGGGGTCCGCGGGCAAGGCACGCGTCAGCTCTTGACGTGGGCCTTGATGTAGTCGATCGCCTGCTGGACGGAGGTGATCTTCTCGGCCTCTTCGTCCGGGATCTCGCACTCGAACTCTTCTTCCAGGGCCATCACCAGCTCGACGGTGTCGAGCGAGTCGGCGCCCAGGTCGTCGACGAACGATGCGCTGTTGGTCACTTCCTCTTCCTTGACGCCGAGCTGTTCGACGACGATTTTCTTGACGCGCTCTTCGATGGTGCTCATGGGTTTGCTGCTCCAGGCGGAGTGGTTGTTGGTTGGGCCATCGCCAACGGCGCGGCCCGGGTTTCACTGATCCACAAGGCGGATAGTGTAGTCAAAAGCCGCCAGCGCTGGCACCCGCGTAAAAACGCAGGCGGTTCAGAAACTTGCGCGGCCTCTGGGTTCTGTGACGGCGGAAGCGGCCCTATCAGGCCATGTACATGCCGCCGTTGACGTGAAGGGTCTCGCCGGTGATGTAGGCCGCTTCGGGGCCAGCCAGGAAGGCCACCGCCCGGGCGATGTCGGCCGGCTCGCCGAGCCGCCCCAGGGCGATCTGCCCCAGCAGGGCATCCTTGGCCTCGGCCGGCAGGTCACGGGTCATGTCGGTGTCGATGAAGCCCGGGGCGACCACATTGACGGTCACGCCGCGGCTGCCGATTTCCTTGGCCAGCGACTTGCTGAAGGCGATGATGCCGGCCTTGGCGGCCGCGTAGTTGGCCTGGCCGGCGTTGCCGGTGGCGCCGATCACCGAGGCGATGTTGACGATGCGGCCCTTGCGGGCCTTCATCATGCCGCGCATCACCGCCTTGGAGGTGCGGTAGACGCTGGTCAGGTTGGTGTCCAGGATCGCCTGCCAGTCCTCGTCCTTCATCCGCATCAGCAGGTTGTCGCGGGTGATGCCGGCGTTGTTCACCAGGATCGACACTGCGCCGAACTCCTTGGTGATGGCGTCGATCAGCGCCTCGACCG
>JBQGEI010000304.1:0-5606 GCA_052039535.1 Pseudoxanthomonas sp. | reverse complement strand
ACTCGATGAAGTGGAAGCGGTCGGCGTTGCGCCGGTCCTCGATTGCGCGGTTCCTGCTGAACGCCTCCGGGTCGAAGCCACCGCATTCCACCGCCAGCGAGTGGTCCACGATCAGCTGCACCGGCACCACCGGGTTGACCTGGGCCGGGTCGCCTCCGGCCTCGGCGATGGCATCGCGCAGGCCGGCCAGGTCCACCAGTGCGGTCTGGCCGAGGATGTCGTGGCACACCACGCGCACCGGGAACCAGGGGAAGTCCAGGTCGCGGCGGCGCTCCACCAGCTGGCGCAGGTAGTCGTCCAGGCGTGCCGGGTCGGCGCAGCGCACCAGGTTCTCGGCATGCACGCGCGAGGTGTAGGGCAGGGTCGCCCAGGCGCCGGGCTGCACGGCCTCGACCGCCGCGCGTGCGTCGTACCAGTGCAGGGAGGTTCCAGGGAGAGGCTTGCGGTGCTGGGCGTTCATGGCGGCTGCGCTGGCGGGTCCGGCGCGCCGCCGCCAATGCCCTCGGACATGGCCGGGCGGAACGTGCCGTCACGGTGATCGGAGGCCCGATCTTACCGCCGCACCGCCGCGCGGCTGCCGCGGAAACGCTGTTTTCCAGCGTCCACGGCACCGCTTGCGTGGCTTGTATTGATGCCGGCGATCAATGCGTCGCCGGCGCAGCGGGCTTCAGCCGCTGCAGCCGCCGCAGCACACCGACGGCACGATGCCGATGGCCTCCTGCGGCAGCGGTACGCCGGCGGTGGCCAGGATCGTGCGCACTTCGGCCGGGCTGGCGCAGGTGGCCACCCGCAGGTGGCCGGTGGCCGGGTCCAGGTCGACCAGCGCGGCCGGATCACTCTCCAGCAGCGAGCGCCGGATGCGGGCCAGTTCGATGCGGGCCGCGTCCACGCGGATATCCAGTTCCATCTTCTGCTCCGGGACAGGGCCGGACCGGCGGATCGCCGGCCCGGCAGGGGCGCACGCCGGGGCGTGCACGCGGCTTACTTGGTGACGACCAGCTTGCCCTTCATCATCGAGGAGTGGCCCGGGAAGCTGCAGAAGAAGGTGTAGTCGCCGCCGGCGGTGAGCGCCTTGCCGGGGAAGGTGACCTTGGTCTTCTGGCCGCCGCCGATCATGTCGGTGTGGGCGATCACGCGCGCGTCGCCCTTGGCGACGTAGCCGCCGGCGGCGCCGGCCTTGATCGCATCACGCGCGATGCCGGCCATGTCCGGGGTCTTGGCCACGACCACGTTGTGGCCCATCGCGGTGACCGGCAGCTTGCCGGTGTGGGCCAGCTCGATGGTGATGGTGGCGCAGCTGGCGGAGACGGTGGCCTCCTTCAGGTCGTACTTCATGGCGTCGTCGCCCTTGAGCGAGACGGTGCAGTTGCCGGCGGCCTGGGCCATGCCGGCGGCACCGAGCAGGACGAGGGCGGCGAGGATGCGGGTGTGGTTCTTCATGGTGTTGCTCCGTGGTGGTCGGGTTGGGGTCGGTCCGCGGCCAGGGTGGCACGGACCTGTTGAACGAATGCCGGGTCGGGGGCGATGCCGGCGACCTCCGAGCGTGCGAGCTGGCGGCCATCGGCATCCAGCAGCACCAGCACGCTGGTGTGGTTGATGCTGCCGTCCTCGCGGAACCGGTAGCGTACGTCGAGGATACTGGCCAGGGGACGCACCGCGCCGGGTTCCGGGCGCAGGTAGCGCCAGGTGGCCGGGGTGCGGTGGTCGCGGGCGACCGCGGCCAGGGCCTCGGGCGTGTCGCGTTCCGGGTCCAGGGTGATCACGGCCACGCCGAGGCGGTCACGCAGCGGCCCGGGCAGCTGCTTCTGCACGGCCGCGGCGTTCTGCAGGATCAGCGGGCACATCACGTGGCAGTTGGCGTAGAACATGGTCACCAGCTGCGGCTGCCCGCGCAGCCCCTCCCAGGACACGGTGCGGCCGTGCTGGTCGGTCAGGGTGGCCTGCAGCTGGTAGACCGAATCGCCCGGCAGGTCCGCGCCGGCGGCGGTGGCGGCGGCCAGCGGGCCGGTCGCCAGCCCGAGCACCAGGCCGGCCAGGCCCATTGCCAGCGGCAGGCGGTTGAAGCGGATGTTCATGGCTGGCTCCTCGCGCAGCGGAATCCGAGATTGCCCAGGGTGGCCCCGGGCTGCAGGGCCGACAGCAGGACGAAACGCTTGATCACCCCGTAGTCGGCCGCGTCGTTGAAGGCCAGCGCCGAGCCGCCGCAGAACTGCGTTGCATCCCCGTCGGCCTGGCCGCGGCGGTCGCCGGAGCCCAGCAGCGAGATCGCATCGCCGCTCCATTCCCAGTGCGCGCCGTGCATGGCGTACAGGCCGTACACGTTCGGTCCCGCACCGGGGGCGGCATCCGGGGCGCCCGGGCTGCCGTCGTTGACCTGGCGCATGCGCCAGGCACGGTCGCCGCGGGCGTCGGTGCGGGTGGCGTCGGCGGCGGCGGCGTACTCCCACTCGATGAAGTCGGGCAGGCGCCCGCCCGCATCGCGGCAGTAGGCATCGGCGGCGTACCAGTTCACGTGCACCACCGGCGCGTCCGGATCGACGCCTTCGCCGGGGCCCTGGGCCGACCGCCAGTGGCCCAGGTAGCCGGGGCTGGCGAACAGAGCCGGGATCCGGTCGCGCCGCCATTGCGGCTGGCGCTCCACGAACGCCGCGAACTGGGCGTTGCTGACCGGACGGGCCGCCATCTGGAAGCTGGCCACCGGCAGCACGCTGCGCAGCTCCTCGAACTTCACCGTGGAGCGGAACGGCCCGCCTTGGACGGTGCGCCACTGCGGTGCTCCGGCGGCCCCGCGGCTGCTGGCGCCGGCAAGTGCCGGGGCCAGGGCCAGGAGGACGGCGAGGGCCGTCGCGGTCGCGGTGGAGTCGATGCGGTACATGTGCCTGCCTCGCGGCCTTGCGTTACTTGTGGTGGCTGCCCTGCGGCTCGCCTTCCGGGTACTCGATGTCGTGCTGCTGGTGGCTGTAGATCTCCGGACGGTCCTCGCCCTCGATCGTGAGCAGGCCCAGCGCTCCCTTGTGGAAGGCGCGGAAGATGCTGTGGTCCACCAGCACCAGGTTGCCCGGGACCTCGGCCTTGAACTCGACCATGGCCGAGCCGCCGGCCGGGATCAGCGTGGTCTGCACGTTCTCCTGGTACTTGCTGCCCCCCTCGAAGTAGACCTTGTCGAAGATCTCGCCGATGACATGGAAGCTGGACACCAGGTTGGGACCGCCATTGCCGACGAACATGCGGATGGTCTCGCCGGCGTTGGCCTTCAGCGCGTTGTCGCCGGTCAGGGCGCCCACCGAACCGTTGAACACCACGTAGGTCGGCTTCTCGTCGATGCCCTTCTCCAGGCTGAAGGGCTGCAACCCGGCCTCGCCATGCTCGCCTTCGGTGTAGAAGTCGCCCTGCATGACGTAGAACTCCTTGTCCACCGGCGCCAGGCCCTCCTCCGGCTCGACCAGGATCAGTCCGTACATGCCGTTGGCCACGTGCATGGCCACCGGGGCCATCGCGCAGTGGTACACGTACAGGCCCGGGTTCAGCGCCTTGAACGTGAACTGCGTTTCGCGGCCGGGCAGGGTGAAGGTCGCCTCGGCACCGCCGCCCTGGCCGGTCACCGCGTGCAGGTCGATGTTGTGGGAGAAGTGCGAGCTGTGGTGGTTCTTGAGCTTGAACTCCACCGTATCGCCCTGGCGCACGCGGATGAAGCTGCCCGGCACCGTGCCGCCGAAGGTCCAGAAGTTGTAGGTGACGCCGTCGGCCAGGCGCATCTCCTTCTCCACCATCTCCAGGTCGACCACGACCTTGGCCGGCGTGCGCCGGGTGATGGGCGCCGGCACCAGCGGCGGGGAGGTCAGCTCGGCGGCGATCACCGGCAGCTGGGAGGCGGCGGCCGGCCTGGCGGCGAACGCGGGGACGCAGGCCATGGCGATGGCTGCGGCAAGAACGCCGATGGCGAGGGAATGACGGGTCTTCATGGTCTGCTCTCTGTGGGTCGTCTGGTCTACGGGGCCAACAGTGCGCGTGGCCGCCGGGGCCCTCCTTGATTTGCATCAATCCGGCGCCGTACGGGGCGCTTTCATGCGCCGCGCTTGACCCAGGTCAAGCCGCAGCGACAGACCCGCCTGGCGACCCCCTCCGATTGACTGCCATCAAGACCTCCCGCGCGTCGGCGGCGAAGACTGGCCGCATCTCCCCGGCATGCGCACGAGGCGCCGCCATGAAACCGAACCTGCTTGCATGTGCCCTGTCCGCGGCCCTCGGCGCCGCCTTCGTCCCCGCGGCCGGCGCCACCCAGGGCCACGACCACGCGGCGGCCTCCGCCCCGGTCGCGGCCACCGACCTGGACGCGGTGGTGGTGATGGGCGTGGCCCCGATCGCCGCGGCCACCTTCACCACCGACCCGAAGCTGCCGCGCCAGCCGGTGCCGGCCAGTGACGGCGCCGACTACCTCAAGACCATCCCGGGCTTCTCCGCGCTGCGCAGCGGCGGCACCAACGGCGATCCGGTGCTGCGCGGCATGTTCGGCTCGCGCATCGCGCTGCTGACCAACGACGGTGCGCTCAGTGGCGCCTGTCCTTCGCGCATGGACAACGCCATGTCCTACATCGCCCCGGAGACCTACGACCGGCTGACCGTCATCAAGGGCCCGCAGACCGTGCTGTGGGGCGGTGGCGCCTCGGCCGGCACGGTGCGCTTCGAGCGCGAGATCCCGTACTTCGACCGGCCCGGCGTGCGTGCCCGCGGCAGCGCGCTGGCCGGAAGCAACGGCCGCGACGACCAGGTGCTGGACCTGTCGGCGGGCACCCCGCGCGGCTACCTGCGCCTGGCAGGCAACCGCTCCGAGGCCGACGACTACCGCGACGGCGACGGCCGCACCGTGCCCTCGGCCTGGGACAAGTGGAACACCGACGCGGCGATCGGCTGGACCCCGGACGCCGATACCGTGCTGGAGCTGTCGGCCGGCACCGGCGACGCCCAGGCGCGCTATGCCGGCCGCGGGATGGACGGCGCGCGCTTCCGCCGTGACAGCCTCGGCCTGCGCCTGGAGAAGAAGCACATCGGCGGCCTACTCGATGCGGTGGTGGCCAACGTCTACCGCAACGAGGTCGACCATGTGATGGACAACTACAGCCTGCGCGACGCGACCGGCGCCGGGGTGATGCCGATGGGCAGCAACGTCGGCGACACCAGCGAGGGCGGGCGCGTGGCGCTGACCTGGCAGCAGGACCGCTGGGAACTGACCGCCGGCGTCGACAGCCGCCACAGCGGCCACCGCCGCCGTGGCGGCATGGGCCGCGACACCTGGCGCGCGCTGCCGTGGGCGCAGGATGCACGGCTGCGCAACACCGGCGTGTTCGCCGAATCGCACTGGCATATCGACGAGGGCAACCACCTGATGGCCGGTCTGCGCGTGGACCGGGCCAGCGCCCTGGACAAGCGCATCCGCACCGGCAGCGGCATGGCTTCGGCGCCCAACCCGACCGCGGGCCTGCAGCGCGAGGAAACCCTGGCCGGCGGCTTCGTGCGCTACGAGCACGACATGGCCGCGCGCCTGGGCTGGTATGCCGGTATCGGCCACGCACAGCGCATGCCCGACTACTGGGAACTGTTCTCGCCCA
>JBQGEI010000303.1:0-4079 GCA_052039535.1 Pseudoxanthomonas sp. | reverse complement strand
GCCTCTCGCGCTGAGGCGGGCCGGGCGCGAGCGCGTCCGGTCCCTTGGCAGCCCTGGGGGCGGCGCGCCGGGACCCGCGCGCCGCCCGTTGCCGCGCGCAGATCAGCGCTGGCAGGCGTCGGCCACGTCGCGGTCGAGCTTGCGCCGCAGTTCCATCGAACGATGTCCGATGCGCTCGGCCTGCAGGCGCGCCTCACTCCGGCGCCTGGCGGTTTCGCAGCGGTCCGGGCGCCCGGCACTGGCCGGGCGTGCCTCCCGCTGATCGCGCAGGCGCGCAACCGCCGGGCGTGCCCGCGACTGGCCCGTGGCCCCCACCGCAGTGGGTGGCGGCGGTGCGTAGCTCCCGTGTTCCCAGGTGCGGGCCGGCGTGCGGCCGTCCTGGCAGGGCGTGGACTGGTAAGAGACCTGGCCCGATTCCACGCATTTGTAGACGTGCTGGGCCATGGCGGGCGCCGGCATCCAGGCCAGCGCCCCGATCAGGAGCATCCTTTGCATGTGTTGTCTCCGCTGCGCATCCTTGCCCGCGGAGGCCACCTAGCCTCCCGGTTGCAGCCAGCGCCAGGTATACAGGCCAAGCGCGGTCATGCCCAGTGAGCCCAGCAGGTGCACGGCCGCGCCGAGCACCGCGGCGCCGTACTGCTGGCGACCCAGCTGCTGCACGATCTCGGCCGAAAAGGTGGAGAACGTGGTCAGTCCGCCCAGCAGGCCGGTGACCACGAACAGCCGCCATTCCGGCGGAAGCCCGGGGCGTGAGGCGATCCACGCCAGCGCCAGGCCGACCAGATAGCCGCCGGCAAGGTTCGCGGCCAGCGTGCCCAAGGCCACCGGACCCCGCCCGCCGTTGAGCCACATCGCAAGGCCCCAGCGAAGCCATGCGCCCAGTGCCGCACCCGTGCCGACGGCGATGAACCCCCGCAGCAGGTCCATCACAGCTGCTCGCTGCACGGTCGGCAGCGGTCAGCCACCTTCGCCTGCCCCCGGCACCTGTGGGCCGCGGCCCCGGGCGTGCGCCCTCGCCTCGCGCAGGCGGTCCAGTTTCTCCTTCAGCCTGATCTCCAGGCCGCGCTCGACCGGCCGGTAGTAGACCTGCTCGCCCATCACGTCCGGGAAGCCGGTCTGGTCCAGGGCGATGCCGCCGTCGGCGTCGTGGTCGTACTGGTAGCCCTTGCTGTAGCCAAGCTGCTTCATCAGCCTGGTCGGCGCGTTGCGCAGGTGCAGCGGCACTTCGGCGGTCCCGTGGCGGCGCACATCGGCGCGGGCGGCGTTCCAGGCCGCGTAGGCGGCGTTGGATTTGGCGGTGCTGGCCAGGTAGATCGCCACCTGCGCCAGCGCCAGGTCGCCCTCCGGGCTGCCGAGGCGCTCGAAGGTGTCCCAGGCATCGACCGCCATCTGCAGCGCACGCGGATCGGCCAGCCCGATGTCCTCCACCGCCATCCGGGTCAGGCGCCGGGCCAGGTAGGCCGGGTCGCAGCCACCATCGAGCATCCGTGCCAGCCAGTAGACGGCCGCGTCGGGGTTGGAGCTGCGCACCGATTTGTGCAGGGCCGAGATCTGGTCGTAGAACTGCTCGCCGCCCTTGTCGAAGCGGCGGGTGCGGTCGGCCAGCACCTGCAGCAACGTGGTCTCGGTGATCTGGCCGCCCTCGTCCGCCGCCAGTTCGGCGGCGATCTCCAGCAAGGTCAGGGCGCGCCGCACGTCGCCGTCGGCCGCTCCGGCGATCTCGCGCAGCGCGCCCTCCTCCACCGCGATCCCCTGCCCGCCGAGCCCCCGCTCCCCGTCCTCGAGGGCGCGCTCGAGCGCGTCGACGATGTCATCGGCCGACACCGCTTCCAGCACGTGCACGCGGCAGCGCGACAGCAGCGCGGAGTTCAGTTCGAAGGAAGGGTTCTCGGTGGTGGCGCCCACGAAGACGATGCTGCCGCGCTCGATGTGCGGCAGGAACGCGTCCTGCTGGGTCTTGTTGAAGCGGTGCACCTCGTCCACGAACAGCACGGTACGGCGGCCGCCCTCGAAGCGTTGCGCGGCCTCGGCCAACACCTGGCGCACCTCCGGCAGCCCGGACAGCACCGCCGAGATCGCGCGGAACTCGGCATCTGCGTACTGTGCCAGCAGCAGCGACAGCGTGGTCTTGCCGCAGCCCGGCGGACCCCAGAGGATCATCGAATGCACACGCCCGCCTTCCACGGCACGGCGCAGCGCCGAGCCCGGCGCCAGCAGGCGCCGCTGGCCGACCATCTCGTCCAGGGTGCGCGGGCGCATGCGTTCGGCCAACGGACGCATCGCATCCTGGCGCGCGTGGTCGGCGGGAGTGGCGTCCCGGCTGGATGCCAGGAGACCCGGCCCGGCGTCGGAAGGAATACGGCGACTGCGACTCATGGTGCCCATGATAGGGCTACGGCGGCCGCCCGCCGCACACGGGCTGGCGGGGGGTGCGAGGCCGCGGCCTGGTGGCCGGCGCTACTGGCCGACCACGTCCACGCCCTTGGCCGGGGCGAACTTGAAGGTGCCCGTGGCGAAGGAAGGGTTGCGCTTCCAGCCGTCGAAGCGGATCTCGGTCTTCTGGCCGACCAGGTCCACCACCTGCATCCGGGCCAGGCCCTGCGGACCGAACCCCAGGCGCGCCATCTGGAAGCTGGCCTCGGTGTCGATCTTCGGGGTCAGGGTCAGCCACTGCAGGCCTTCGCTGGCGGTGGCCTCCTCGCTGACGTCGAACTGGCGGTCAAGGCGGGCCGGGTCGAACAGCGCCACCAGTGGGCTGTTGCGCTCCTCCTCGCCCTGGGCCTTGACCGTGGCCTGCTGCAGGTCCGGCTCGTACACCCACACCTTTTGCCCGTCGGCGACGATCAGCTGGGTGAACGGCTTCTGGTACTCCCAGCGGAACAGCCGCGGTGCCGAGACCGCTACCGTGCCGCTGCTGCGCTCCCTGGCGCGACCGTTGCCGTCGAATACCTGCTGCTCGAACCGGCCCTCCAGCCCCTTCAGGCCGCTGGTGAAACTCGTCAGCGCGTCGCGCGCACCGGCAAACGCCGGCATGGCGAGGGCCAGGCCCAGGCCGAGGGTGGCAAGGCGGACAAAACCGGAGGTCGAACGCATGGTCTTCTCGCTGAGGGGAATTGCCGGCGCAGTGTGCCGCCGGAAACCTGAACAGGCAGGCATTGAGCGGCCAGGGCTTCGCCAGTGGATCGGGCTCAGTCCCGCGGCGGCGGCGGCGCCAGCACGCTGCGGTCGCCGTTGTGTTCGGGCGGGCTGACCACGCCGGCCGCCTCCATCGCCTCGATCAGGCGTGCGGCGCGGTTGTAGCCGATCTTCAGCCGCCGCTGCACGCCGGAGATCGACGCGCGGCGGGTCTCGGTGACGATCCGCACCGCCTCGTCGTACAGCGGGTCGGACTCGTCCCCCCCGCTGCTGCTGGTCTCGGGCAGGCCGGTGGCACCGACCACCACCCCGTCGCCCAGGGTCTGCACCTCGTCCAGCACGCCTTCCACGTAGTCCGCGGTGCCGCTGGCCTTGAGGTGCTCGACCACGCGGTGCACTTCCTCGTCGCTGACGAAGGCGCCATGCACGCGGTCCGGCATGCCGGTGCCCGGCGGCAGGTAGAGCATGTCGCCGTGGCCGAGCAGGGTCTCGGCGCCGGACTGGTCCAGGATGGTGCGCGAATCGATCTTGGAGCTGACCTGGAACGCGATGCGGGTGGGGATGTTCGCCTTGATCAGGCCGGTGATCACGTCCACGGACGGGCGCTGGGTGGCCAGGATCAGGTGGATGCCGGCTGCGCGCGCCTTCTGCGCCAGGCGCGCGATCAGCTCCTCGACCTTCTTGCCGACGATCATCATCATGTCGGCGAACTCGTCGATGAAGATGACGATGAACGGCAGCGGCTCCAGCGGGCGCGGCACCTCGCCCAGCTCGGGGTTGGGCTTGAACAGCGGGTCCATCAGCGGCTGGCCGGCGTCGATCGCGTCGCGCACCTTCTTGTTGAAGCCGGCCAGGTTGCGCACGCCTACAGCGCTCATCAGCTTGTAGCGGCGCTCCATCTCCGCCACGCACCAGCGCAGGCCGTTGGCGGCCTCCTTCATGTC
>JBQGEI010000302.1:0-3449 GCA_052039535.1 Pseudoxanthomonas sp. | reverse complement strand
CGAGGCGGGGGCCGCCTCGGCCCGGGGCGCGGCCGGCGCCGGCTTCGGCGCGGCGGCCGGCGACTGGCTGTCGCGCGGCGGCAGCGGGATGTCCGCGCGCCGGCGCGCCAGTGCGCGGTGCACGGCCGCGTCGAAGGTGAGGGTGGCGGCCGGGTTGCTGTCGGCGATGGGCATGGAAACGTTCCTGGGCGGCCGGCGCGGGGCGCGGTCGCGGATCGGTGGATGGAAACCGCGCCGCCGGCTCCCCGCCGGCGGCGTCCGGTGGGGGGTCAGGCGGTGGCCAGCTGTGCGCTGCCGGCGGCGCGGCGCTGCCGCAGCAGCCGGTTGGCCACGTCCAGCCACGCCAGCGCACTGGCTTCGATGATGTCGCGGCTGGTGCCGGTGCCTTCGAACTCGTCCTCGCCGTGGCGCACGCTCAGGCTGGCCTCGCCCCGCGCGTCGGCGCCCAGGCCGACGCTGTGGACCTGGTAGCTCTCCAGGCTCAGCTGGACCCCGGTGGCCGCCGACAGCGCCGCGAACAGCGCGTCCACCGGGCCATCGCCCTCTGCGGTCTCGGCCACTCGGCGGCCATCCGGATCGGACAGCTCGACCGTGGCACTGGCACGCTGGCCGGCGTCGCTGACGGTCATCGAGGCCAGGCGGTAGCCTTCGCCATCGCCGGTGTCCTGCATCAGCGCCTGCAGGTCGCTGTCGGTGACCACGCGCTGCTGCTCGCACAGTGCCTTGAAGTCGGCGAACACCAGCTCCAGCTCGGCCTCCTCCAGGTAATAGCCCAGGGCGCGCAGGCGCTGCTCGACCGCGGCGCGGCCGCTGTGGCGGCCCAGCACCATCTGCGTGTCCGGCCAGCCGACGTCCTGCGGGCGCATGATCTCGTAGGTGCCGCGGTGGCGCAGCATGCCGTGCTGGTGGATGCCCGACTCGTGGGCGAAGGCGTTGCTGCCGACCACCGCCTTGTTGCGCTGGACCGGCATGCCGATCAGGCGCTGCAGCAGCTGCGAGGCCGGCACCAGGCGGCGGCTGTCGATGCCGGTGTCCACGTTGAAGTAGGCGCCGCGCACGCGCAGCGCCATCACGATCTCCTCCAGCGCGCAGTTGCCGGCGCGCTCGCCGATGCCGTTGATGGTGCACTCGACCTGGCGGGCACCGCCCTCGATCGCGGCCAGGGTGTTGGCCACGGCCAGGCCCAGGTCGTTGTGGCAGTGGGCGCTGAAGATGACCTTGTCCGCATCCGGCACGCCGGCGACCAGCCGCTGGAACAGCCCGCGGATCTCCTCCGGCGTGGTGAATCCCACCGTGTCGGGGTTGTTGATCGTGGTCGCGCCGGCAGCGACCGCCCCGGCGACCACCTCGTGCAGGAAGTCCTCCTCGGTGCGGGTGCCGTCCTCGGTGGAGAACTCGATGTCGTCGATGAACTGGCGCGCGTAGCGGATGCTGTCCACCGCCATGTCCAGCACCTGTTGCCGGCTCATGCGCAGCTTGTGCTCGCGGTGCAGCGGGCTGGTGGACACGAACACATGCAGGCGCGGCTTGGCCGCCGCCTCCAGCGCACGCAGCGAGGTGTCGATGTCGCCGCGCAGGCAGCGCGACAGCACGGCCAGGGTGGGGGTGCGCAGCTCGCGCCCGATCAGCGCCATGGCCTCGCGGTCGGACTGCGAACTGGCCGGGAAGCCGGTCTCGATGATGTCCACGCCGAGGTCGGCCAGGGCACGCGCCATCACCAGCTTCTGCGGCGGGGTCATGCTGCAGCCGGGCGACTGCTCGCCATCACGCAAGGTGGTGTCGAACACCCGGATGCGGGCCGGGGAGACCTGGGTCTGGGCTTGGGACTGTTGCGCGTTCACCAGGTGAATTCCTCTTCGCTGACGGGCTGCGGCGCGCTCGGCGCCTTTGGGGCGGAAACGTGGGTGGTAGGGGACAGGTTAGCGGTTGGCCGGCGCTTTGCCACCGGGTCCGGTTTGCGCGTTGCAGCATCGCCGGAGGCCGCAGCCGAAGGCTCCGGGCCGCGGCTGCGCCGGCGGGGTTTGCGTGGTGGCCGCGGGCGCACCTCGGACAGCAGCTGGGCGAGGGTGGCCGCATCGATGTTGCCACCGGACACCACCGCGCACTTGCGGCGGCCCGCCACCCGCCGGCCGGCGGCCAGCGCCAGTGCACCGGCGCCCTCGGCGATCAGGTTCTCCTCCAGCGCCAGCCGCACCAGGGTCTCGCGCAGCTCCGCCTCGCGCACGATGACCACGTCGTCGAGCAGGCGGGCGCACAGCTGGCGGGTCAGGAACCCGGGGACCCTGACCCGCACGCCATCGGCCAGGGAGCCCACCGGATCGATCGGACGCACATCGCCGCGGATCGCGCGGGCCATCGAGTCCACGCCCTCGACCTGGGCACCGACCACGCGCACGCCCTGCGACTTCAGGGCCAGGGCAACACCCGAGGCCAGGCCGCCGCCGCCAATGGGGACGATGACCACGTCCGGCGCGTGCGGCGCGATCTCGATGCCGATGGTTCCCTGGCCGGCGATCACGTCCGGATCGTCGAACGCCGACAGGAAGCGGTAGTCGTTCTGCTCGGCCAGCTGGCGGGCGAAGGCGTAGGCCTCGTCGTAGCTGCCGCCGTGCTGGCGCACGGTCGCGCCCCAGTGGGTGACGCCGGCGATCTTGGTCAGGGGTGCCCCGTGCGGCATCACGGTGATGGCCGGCATGCCCAGGCGGTAGGCGGCCCAGGCCACGCCCTGGGCGTGGTTGCCGGCCGAGGCGCAGATGACCGTGCGGTGGTCGCCGCGTTCGCGTGCCGCCAGCATCGCGTTGAGCGCGCCACGGACCTTGTAGGAGCCGGTGCGCTGCAGGTTCTCCAGCTTCAGCATCACCCCGAAGCGTTCGGCCTGGTGCATCGGGGTGACCGGCAGGAACCGGCGCAGCCGCGACTGCGCGGCCAGCACGTCGGCCACGCTGACGTCGCCGACGTCCGGTTCCCCGCTGCTGGCGTGGCTGTCAGGCATCGGCGAGGACGCGGACAGGCGTACAGGGCGATGGCTCAGGGCGTGCCGGGTGCGGCCGGAGAACCCACCTCCGCGGTCCAGGGCGCGCGCCGTGGCACGGCCACGCGACCGCGCCATCGCAGGCGCGCGCCTGCCGGCCGGTCACGACTGTCGCCAGGGCCGGCGCGTTCATGGCGCCGCATCCAGCGCGGCGATCTCCACCGACTCGCAGTCGTACACCTTTTCCAGCTGGCGGCGCAGGGTCTCGGCCGGGCGCGCGCCGCCGTCGACCACCAGCTGCAGCTTCCAGCGGCCGTCGGCGGCGTCGGGTCCGCCGTGGATCGCGCGCGGCGCGAAGCCGCGGCGCTCGGTCATGCCGATCACCCGGACCAGCGCGCCCTCCACGGGCTTCAGCACCAGGTCAAGCCGGTAACGCATGCGGCGACTCCGTGCGTTGCTCGTTGGGGTTGGCGTCCAG
>JBQGEI010000301.1:0-4374 GCA_052039535.1 Pseudoxanthomonas sp. | reverse complement strand
GGCGGGGTGCGCAGCCACTGGTTGGCCACCAGGGTGACGTTGACCCGGGCGCGCGTGGCGGCCCGGAACAGCATGTCCCGCACCGGGACCGGGCAGGCGTCTGCATCCACCCAGATGCAGGTGGCGCGCCCGCCCGGGTCGCTCAAGGCTGCGCCGGTTCGCCGGCGGGCCGGGCGGCGTCCTTGGCGGCCCGCTTCTTGGCGTCCTTCTCGTCCTGCTTCTTCTTCTTGGCCAGTTCGCGCTGTCGCTTCTCGAAGGAGTAATTCGGCTTTGCCATGTCTGCTTCCGTGTGGATTCGAGCCGCCAGTGTACGTGGCGGGGGCCCAAGCGCGGCCGAACGGGGGGGGCCGGGACGCCGCGGGACGTGCCCCCGGCGGCCGGGCGATGCCGCCTCAGCCGCCCGGCGCGGCCGGCAGGACACGATTCCGGCCCAACGCCTTGGCCCGGTACAGCGCCGCGTCGGCGGCGCGCAGCAGGTCGTCCGGGTGGCAGCCACCGGCCGGCCTGACGCTGGCCGCGCCCGCACTGACGGTCAGCGCCTGGCCCACGCTGGAGGCCCGATGCGGCAGGGCCAGTGCGCGGATGCCGTCGACGATGCGCCGCCCCAGCTCCAGTGCCTCGTCCGCGTCGCAGTCCGGCAGCAGCACCGCGAACTCCTCGCCGCCGTAGCGGGCTGCCAGGTCTTTGGGACTGCGGCGGATCGCCGCCAGGCGGCCGGCGACCGTGGCCAGCGCCGCATCGCCGCCGAGGTGGCCGTAGCTGTCGTTGTAGGCTTTGAAGTCGTCCACGTCGACCAGCAGCACCGCCAGCGACGCGTCCCGGCGGGCATGGTCGTCCCAGGCCCGCTGCAGGCAGCGGTTGAACTCGCCGCGGTTGGCGATCCCGGTCAGCGCGTCGCTGGCGGCGATCTTCTGCAGCCGGGCATTGGCCTCGCGCAGCGCCTCGGTGTGCTGGGCCACCTGCCGGGTGAGCTGCTGTTCGCGCGAATGCGCCGCCCGCAGGCGCCAGCGGACCCCCAGCACCACCAGGCCGAGGCCCAGCACCAGCACCAGGCCGCGCAGCCACCAGGTCTGGTGCCAGCGCGGCAGCAGGGTGAAGCGCACGCTGCTGCCCTCCATGTTCCAGACCTGGTCGTTGTTGCTGGCCACCACGCGGAACACGTAGTCGCCGGGCGGCAGGTTGGTGTAGTGCGCCGTGCGGGTGTTGCCCGCCTCGGTCCAGGAACGGTCATAGCCCTCCAGGCGGTAGCGGTAGCGCACGGCCGCAGGCGCCACGAAGCTCATCGCGGCGTAGTGCATCTCCAGCCGCTCCACGCCCGGGCCCAGACTCCCGGGTCGGCCGGGATCGACGTCCACGCCGTCCACCAGCAGCCGTTCCAGCGTCACCGGCGGGGGCAGCGGATTGCCGCGCAGGCGCCGCGGGTCCACCGCCACCACGCCGTTGGCGGTGCCGAACCACAGGCGCCCGTCGCCGGTGCGGCCGGCCGGCGTCTGCGAGGCCCCGTTGCCCTGCGCGCTCAGCATCCCGTCGGCGGTGCCGTACCACTGCGGCTCGACCGTGGGCACCTCGCCCAGGTCCAGCGCCTCGATCGCATTGCGGGCGATCCGGCCGATGCCGCGGTTGGAGCTGAACCAGAAGCGCTGCTGGTCGTCCTCCAGCAGCGAGAACACCGCATCGCCGTGGAAGCCGGCGCGTTCGGCGTAGCGGGTCACCGTGCCCTCGCGCACCCGGACGATGCCGTTGCTGGTGCCCAGCCACAGGGTGCCGTCGGCATCCTCGTGGAAGGCGAACACGCTGGTACCGGGCAGGCCATCGGTGCCGCAGCGCCCGAGCTGGCCGCCCTCCAGGCAGCGCAGTCCGCTGCGCAGGCCGATCCACAGGCGGCCGCCGGCATCCTCGTGCAGGGCGCGGGTGTCGTCGCCGCGGGTGGCGTCGAGCACGTGGACCGCATCGCCCTCGATGCGCGCCACGCCCTGCAGGGTGCCGACCCACATTCCCCCCTGGCGGGCCGGCGCGAACGCGAACACGATCGTGCCCGGCAGGCCGTCGTCGATGCCGAAGCGGCGGGCGTGGCCGTCGCGATCGAAGCGCACCACGCCCTCGGTCCCGCCGACCCACAGCCGGCCATCGGCGTCGGTGAGGATCGCGCGGACCAGCTGGCTGGGCATCTGCCGGTTGAATGCGTCCGCCGGCTCCAGCACCGGGTCGCGATAACGTGCCAGGCCGCCGCCATCGGTGCCGATCCACAGAGTGCCGTCCGGCGCCGGGTGCACCGCGCGCACCGCGTTGGACGCCATCTCGCCGGTGATGGTCACCAGCTTGGACTGGCTCAGCCGGTGCAGGCCGCTGGAGGTCGTGCCGATCCACAGGTTGCCCTCCTGGTCCTCCAGCATCGAGCGCACCGTCTCGCCTCTGAGGCCGGCCAGCCGGTCGTTGCAGGAGAACGCGGCGGGCGTCAGCCGGCACAGGCCGCCATCGAGCGGGGCGAACCACACCGCGCCCTGCTGGTCGCCGTGGAGCGTGTAGATGCGCGCCCGGTCCAGCGCGGCCGCACGCGGTTCGCGGTGGAAGCGGCCGGCACGGAAGTAGGCCGGTCCGTGCTGGGTGCCGACCCACGCCACGCCGGCGGCATCCACCGAGAGGCTGTAGACGGCATTGCTCGGCAGGCCGTCGGCCTCCTCATACAGGCGCGCCCGGCCCTGGTGCCAATGGACCACGCCAAGCCCGTCAGCGGCGATCCAGACCCCGCCGGCGCGGTCGGCGGCGATGGAGCGGTAGAAGCTGCGCGGCGGGAAACCGTCGGCGTCGCCCAGCAGGCGCGCAGTGCCGTCGACCATGCGGACCACGCCGGCGTCGGTGGTCAGCCACAGCGCGCCGCTGCTGTCGTGCACGATCCCGAACACACTGGTGGCGCCGGCGGGCAGGGGCACCTCGCGCAGGGTCCGGTCCAGCCGGTGGTAGAGGCCGCCGTTGAGCGTGCCGATCCACAGCCCGCGCCCGCCATCGGGCGCCAGCGCGGTGATCGCCGAGCTGCGCAGGACCGGATCGCTGCGGGGATCGATAACCGCGAAGCCCTCGCCGCTGTGGCGGACCAGGCCGGCGTAGGTCGAAAGCCACAGCGCGCCATCGGCATGCTGGGCCAGGCTCAGGACCGTGCCCTGCGGCAGCTGGTTCTCGTACCAGACATGGGTGAACTGGCCGATCGGCCGGTCCGGGTCCAGCGCCGACGCAGGCGGTGACGCCGCAAGCAGGCACAGCAGGGACAGCGCACCCAGCACGTACGACACCACGACGCGCACGCGCGTCGCACCCGACCCCATCCGGTTCGCTGACATCGGCCCCCCTGGCCACGTGCAGGGCATGGTAGCAGCAGGCGCGGCCCGCCCAGGCGGCATGCCGCCCGCCGGGCCACCAGCGAAAACGCGGGGCAGTGCGCTGGACAGGAAGCGGACGGCGGGGGGGAGGCCCGGCGATCAGCTTCCGCGCACGGCCGCCTCGATCGCGGCCACGTCGATGCGCGTCATCTGCATCATCGCCTCGAACGCACGCCGGGCGAGGGCACGGTCGGGGCTGGCGATGGCCTCGGTCAGTACGCGGGGGGTGATCTGCCAGTTCACCCCCCAGCGGTCCTTGCACCAGCCGCACGCGCTCTCGCGACCACCGTTGCCGACGATGGCGTTCCAGTAGCGGTCGGTCTCGGCCTGGTCCGCGGTGGCCACCTGGAACGAGAACGCCTCGCTCTGCGGGAAGGCCGGCCCCCCGTTGAGGCCCAGGCAGGGAATGCCCAGCACGCTGAACTCCACGGTGAGCACGTCACCCTCGTTTCCGGACGGGAAATCGGACGGGGCGTGGTGCACGGCGCGCACCTGGCTGTCGGGAAAGACGCTGGCGTAGAAGCGGGCAGCCTCCAGCGCGGTGCCGTCGTACCAGAGGCAGATGGTGTTCCTGGGGATCATCGCGTTCTCCTGTGGGCTCAATGCCGACGGGGCGCCGGCGTCACAGCCTGTGCGACGTGTGGCGGCGGCGCGGATCGACACGGTCCGTGGAGCGGCGCCGGTGCCGCGTTGCCGCAGCAACGCTCAGCGCGTGCCCGGTCCGCCATCGTGCTCCCACGCGCGCCGGGCGCGCATCAGCCGCAGGCCCAGCACGACGGCGCCGGTACCGGCGCAGAGGAACACGCTGGCGGCATACAGCACGCGCCCGGACTTCTCGCTGCCGGGTCCCGCCAGGACCGCCAGGACCACGATCCCCAGTGCAACGGCACAGATACCGGCCACCAGCATCGACGTCCCGCGCGGTGGACCGGCCTGGCCCTGCGCCTGCAACCGCGCCGCCTGCTCGCGCCGGCGCCGGGCAAAGGCCATGAACGCGAAG
>JBQGEI010000300.1:0-5320 GCA_052039535.1 Pseudoxanthomonas sp. | reverse complement strand
TGATCGGCCTGGGCGGCGGCAAGCAGCGGCTGGGTGGCTCGGTGCTGGCCCAGGTGCACGCGCAGGGCGGGCTGCCGGCGTTCGGCGGCGAGGTCCCGGACCTGGACGTGCCCGAGCGCCTGCGCAACTTCTTCGAACTGGTGCGCGACGCGCGCGAGGCCGGCCTGCTGCTGGCCTACCACGACCGCAGCGACGGCGGTGCCTTCGCCGCGCTGTGCGAGATGGCGTTCGCCTCCCGCCGCGGCCTGGACATCGTGCTCGACGGCTGGGGCGAGGATCCGTTCCGCACCCTGTTCAACGAAGAACTGGGCGCCATCGTGCAGGTGGCCGACGAGGACCGTGCCGCGTTCGCCGACCTGGTCGAGCGCCATGCCCTGATCGAATGCGCCCAGCGCATCGCCCGGCCCAACGGCACTGCGCGCATCCGCGTGCGCCAGGCCGGCGGCCTGCTGGCGCAGTGGGAGTGGGAGGAACTGTTCGACGCGTGGTGGTCGGTGACCCACGCCATGCAGAAGCTGCGTGACAACCCCGACAGCGCCGACCAGGAGCGCGCCGTGGCGCGCGATTTCCAGGCCCCGGGGCTGAAGCCGGTGCTGGCATTCGATCCGGCCGAGGACGTGGCCGCGCCGTACATCGCCGCTGGCGCCCGGCCGAAGGTGGCGATCCTGCGCGAGCAGGGCGTCAATGGCCAGATCGAGATGGCCCGCGCGTTCGACCGCGCCGGCTTCACTGCCGTGGATGTGCACATGAGCGACCTGGTCGCCGGCCGGGTGGACCTGTCCGGGTTCAAGGGCCTGGCCGCATGTGGCGGCTTCAGCTACGGCGACGTGCTCGGTGCCGGGCGCGGCTGGGCGACCTCCATCCTCGAGCGCAGCGCGCTGCGCGAGGCCTTCGCTGCGTTCTTCGGGCGCGATGACACCTTCTCGCTGGGCGTGTGCAACGGCTGCCAGATGATGAGCCAGCTGCGCGACATCATCCCCGGCGCGCAGCACTGGCCGAAGTTCCTGCGCAACCGCAGCGAGCAGTTCGAGGCACGCGTGAGCCTGCTGGAGGTGGTCGAGTCCCCGTCGATCCTGTTGCGCGGCATGGCCGGCTCGCGGATCCCGGTGGCGGTTGCGCACGGCGAAGGCCGCGCGGAGTTCGATTCGCCGGTGGACCAGGCGGCCGCGCGGGTCGCCCTGCGCTACGTGGATGGCAATGGCCAGCCGGCCACCGTCTATCCGCTGAACCCCAACGGCTCGCCGGATGGCATCACCGGCCTGTCCAGCGAGGACGGGCGGGCGACCATCCTGATGCCGCACCCGGAACGGGTGGTGCGCAGCGTCAACCTGAGCTGGCATCCGGATGGATGGGGCCACGACTCGCCGTGGATGCGGATGTTCCGCAATGCGCGGGTATGGGTGGGCTGAGGCCGCCGCCGGCACGCGCACGAGGCGGCGCCCTGCGGGGCGCCGCTTCTGTTTCCCGCCCACACGCTGTGCGCGGGTCGCCGTCCCCGGCCCGACCTGGACGCGCCCTGCTAAAGTTCCCGCACCCTGCCGAAGAGCCCGCGTCGAACCGTGAGCGACCCGCCCATCGTGCTGCTGCCGCTCGCCGCCGACGAGGATGCGCTGGATGCCTGCCTGGCCGCGCTTGACGTGGCCACGCCCGCCGGCACGCCGGTCTGGCTGGCCGACGACGCCCAGGCCGGCCCGCGCGGCGTGGCCCTGGTCGAGCGCTGGCTGCAGCGCACGCGCCTGCGCGCCGAGTACACCCGCCGCCCGCAGCCGCTGGGGGCGGTGGCCCACCTGCAGCAGATGCTGCAGGCCTGTGGCGATGCCGACGTGGTGGTGCTGGCGCCCGATGCACGGCCGCTGCCGGGCTGGCTGGCGCAGCTGTCGGCCTGCCTGGCGCGCGACGCCTCGATCGCCACCGCCACGCCCTGGTGCAACGCGGGCGAGCTGGCCAGCTGGCCGCGGCTGGGCGAGGTTTCGCCATTGCCGCCCGATCCGATGCTGACCGCGCAGGCCTGCGCTGCGATGCCGCCGCGCCATCCGGAGCTGCCGGCGGCGGTGGACCATGCGGTGGCGCTGCGGGGCTCGGCCCGGTCGCGTGCCGGTGGTCTGGACGCCGCCAGCTTCGGCTCCTGGTATGGCGCGCTGGTGGACCTGTCGCTGCGCCTGGCCGGGCTGGGCTGGCGGAACGTGCTGTGCGAGAGCGCGTTCGTGGCCCGTGGCGGCGAGGGCGGGGCGGCGCCGGGCGACCTGGACGTGCTGGCGGCGCGGTGGCCGGCCTGGCAGGCGCGGCTGGCCGGTTTCCTGATGCACGACCCGCTGCGCGCATCGCGCGAGGAGCTGCACGCCCTGCACGCCAGGTTGCGCGACACCCACCAGGACGACCTGTTCGACCTGGCCGGAGCCGACGCATGAGCGCGCCCGGGGACGGCATCGCCGCGGTGGTGGTCAGCTACCGCAGCGCCTCGACCCTGGATGCCTGCCTGCACCGTCTGCGGATCGCCGACGGCGTGGTCCAGGTGCGGGTGGTGGACAACGCATCGGACGATGCGACCCTGGACATCGCCCGCCAGCACGCCCTGGCCGATCCGCGGGTGCGTTTCATCGCCAATCCCGACAACCCCGGCTTCGCGGTGGCCTGCAACCAGGGGGCCGCCGCCAGCGACGCGCCGTGGCTGGCGTTCGTCAATCCCGACCTGCAGGTGGAGCAGGATTCGCTGGCGCGGCTGCGCGCCCACGCGATCGCCCATGGCGGGCCGTGCCTGCTGGGTGCGGACCTCTACGGCGAGGACGGGGTGCACGACGGCGCGGCGCGGCGGCGGGACCCGGACTTCGGCGCGATGCTGCGCCGCCCCGGCGCCAGCGCCCGGCTCGAGGTGGCGGCCGATCCAGGGCAGGTGCTGCAGCCGGTGGACGCGGTGTCCGGTGCGCTGATGCTGATGCCCCGCGGCCTGTTCGAGCGCGTCGGCGGCCTGGACGAGGGCTACCGCCTGCACGCCGAGGACCTGGACCTGTGCCGTCGCGTGCGCCAGGCCGGCGCACTGGTGGCGGTGGCCAACGACGTGGCCGTGCTGCACGTGCGCGGCGTGTCCAGCCGCTCACGGCCACTGTTCGTGGAATGGCACAAGCATCGTGGCCTGTGGCGCTATTTCTCCCGGTTCGAGGCGCCGCGCCGCGGGGCGGTGGTGCGCGCCGCGGTGTTCGCGGCGATCTGGGCCCATTTCCTGGCACGGCTGCCCCGGATGTGGCCGCGCCGATGACTTCGCCGGAGGCGGGCATGCCGATCATTCCCTCGCTGCTGGACACCGACCTCTACAAGCTGACGATGATGCAGGCGGTGCTGCACCAGCACCCCGGCGCCCAGGTCGAATACCTGTTCCGCTGCCGTTCGCCGGACGTGGACCTGGTTCGGTTCCTCGGCGCGATCTCCGAGCAGATCGACGCCCTGTGCGCGCTGCGCGCGACCCCGGAGGAGCTGGACTACCTGCGCGGGCTGCGCTTCATCAAGCCGGATTTCGTCGACTTCCTCGGCCTGTTCCATTTCGACCGCAAGTACGTGCAGCTGCGCGCCAACCCCGACCAGAACGGTGGTATCGAGCTGCGCCTGCGTGGGCCGTGGCTGCACACCATCCTGTTCGAGGTCCCGCTGCTGGCGATCATCAGCGAGGTCTACATGACCGGCACCTTCGGTCCGCCGGACCGGGAAGAGGGCCTGCGCCGGCTGCGCTCCAAGACCGCGCGCCTGCGCGAGGCGGTGGGCTTCGAGGACTGCGTGATCACCGATTTCGGCACCCGCCGGCGCTATTCGCACGCCTGGCACGGCGAGGTGCTGCCACACCTGCGTGCCGAGTTCGGCAGCCATTTCACCGGCACCTCCAACGTGCACTTCGCGCGCCAGCTGGACCTGGTGCCGCAGGGCACGATGGCCCATGAATGGCTGCAGGCGTTCCAGGCGCTGGGGCCGCGCCTGCGCGACTCGCAGGTGGCCGCCTTCGACACCTGGGCGCGCGAATACCGTGGCGACCTCGGCGTGGCGCTCACCGACGTGATCGGCCTGGACGCCTTCCTGCGCGACTTCGACCTGTACTTCTGCAAGCTGTTCGACGGCATGCGCCACGATTCGGGCGACCCGTTCGAATGGGGCGAGCGGATCATCGCCCACCTGCAGGCGCACCGGATCGACCCGCGCACCAAGACCCTGGTGTTCAGCGACGGCCTGGACATCGAGCGGGTGATGGCGCTGTACGACCGCTTCCGCGGCCGCTGCCGGATGTCCTTCGGGGTGGGCACCAACCTCACCAACGACCTCGGCCCCAGGCCGCTGCAGATCGTGCTGAAGATGGTCCGCTGCAATGGCCAGCCGGTGGCCAAGCTCAGCGACACGCCCGGAAAGACCATGGTCGATGATGCGGGCTATCTGGCCTACCTGCGGCAAGTGTTCTCGGTTGACGCGCCGGCGACAGCGGCCACCGGCTGACGTCGTGCGTCAGATCCTGCCGGGCCACGCCGCTGTGCGGCGGCGTACTGCGGGCACAGGGGTGATGTGCTGGTTTTTGAGACGGAATTCGCATATTTTGCGACTCTCCCGTGCCTTATACGCCTTCCCGCAGGCAAGGCACCTACTCTTCCACGCAGACCCCACCACCCCGGTATCCCCGGGGAGCAGGCGAATGACCCCCACCGATTTGCTGGACCACTACCGCTCCCGGAGTTGTGCCCTGCAATGGCAGGGCTTCATCAGGTCGCTGTGCGAGGAACTCGAGCATGGCCTAGAGGATGCCGACCGTGCCCACCTGATGGCGCGCCTGGGCGAGCGGTTCGCCGGCTCCAACCCGCTGCCGGCAGTGCCGACGCTGGATGCCCTGCAGGAGGCGGCCAATGCGCTGTGGGCCCGGATCGACTGGGGCTGGACGGTGCTGGAGGAACACGAGGACCACGTGCGCATCCGCCATACCGGCTCGCCGCTGGCGGCCGCCGGGGGTGCGGGCCGTCCCTGGCTGGCGGCGTTCCTGGAGGGCGTGTACCGCGGCTGGTTCCGTGCCGCGGGAACCGCGCCGGTGCTGGACGTGCAGTGCACGGAAGCCGATGTAAACCACGTCGACAGCTTCGTGCTGTCGCGCGCATCCTGAGGCCGAGGCGATGGGCAAGTCGAAGCAGTCCGATACGACCTCAGGCGACGACGACGTCGCCGGCCTGTTCCGGCGCCTGGTTGCGGACGCCGGGGCCGGGTAGCGCTATTTGGGCGGCGCGCGCCTGCGCCCGCCGCCGCCGGCGCCGCCTCCGATCCCGGCGGCAGCCCCGCGCCCGGCGGGCGGGACGCACCGGCC
>JBQGEI010000299.1:0-3225 GCA_052039535.1 Pseudoxanthomonas sp. | reverse complement strand
CAGGACTACGCGCGCATGAGCGAGATCCAGTACGGCCGCATCCCGGCGCTGGAGAAGCAGCTGGCGGCCGCGCAGGAGGTGGAGCAGAAGGACTTCCGCCTGGTCCAGGACAAGGTCACCGACGAGGAGATCGCCCAGGTGGTCAGCCGCTGGACCGGCATCCCGGTCAACCGGATGCTGGAAGGCGAGCGCGAGAAGCTGCTGCGCATGGAGCAGTCGCTGGGCGAGCGCGTGGTCGGCCAGGGCGAGGCGATCAAGGTGGTGTCCGACGCGGTGCGCCGCTCGCGCGCCGGACTTTCCGACCCGAACCGCCCGATCGGTTCGTTCCTGTTCCTCGGCCCGACCGGCGTGGGCAAGACCGAGCTGTGCAAGGCGCTGGCGGGGTTCCTGTTCGACAGCGACGAGGCCATGGTCCGGATCGACATGAGCGAGTTCATGGAGAAGCATTCCGTGGCCCGCCTGATCGGTGCGCCCCCGGGCTACGTGGGCTACGAGGAGGGCGGCTACCTGACCGAAGCCGTACGCCGCCGCCCGTACTCGCTGATCCTGCTGGACGAGGTGGAGAAGGCGCATCCGGACGTGTTCAACATCCTGCTGCAGGTGCTGGACGATGGCCGCCTGACCGACGGCCAGGGGCGCACGGTGGACTTCCGCAACACCGTGATCGTGATGACCTCCAACCTGGGCTCGCACCAGATCCAGGAGCTGTCCGGCGACGGTTCGCCGGAGGCCTTCGTGCAGATGCGCGCGGCGGTGATGGGCGTGGTCCAGGCGCATTTCCGCCCGGAGTTCATCAACCGTCTGGACGACATCGTCGTGTTCCATCCGCTGGACAAGGCCCAGATCCGCTCGATCGCGCGGATCCAGCTGCGCGGGCTGGAGAAGCGGCTGGGCGAGCGCGGCCTGAAGCTGGAGCTGTCGGAGGCGGCGATGGACCTGCTGGGCAATGTCGGCTTCGACCCGGTGTATGGCGCACGCCCGCTCAAGCGCGCGATCCAGGCCCAGGTGGAGAACCCGCTGGCGCAGAAGATCCTGGGCGGCGAGTTCGGGCACGGCGACACCGTGCGGGTCGACGCCGAAGGCGGCCACCTGGTGTTCGACCGCGGCTGAGTGCCTCGCCCGCCGGCAGTGGCGAAGGCACGCCGGTCGGCGTGCCTTTTTTTTGAGGGAGCACTGGCCGGGCGCCCAGGCGCGCCGGGACGCGTCCGGGGAATCAGCAGATGCCGCGCGGTGATGGTTGGCCCTGAAACCGTGCGGTCCGCGGCCGGGTCCGTGGGCTATCTTCGACGGCCCTGTAAACCGCGCAGCGAGTGCATCGATGAGTACACCGAACTGGAAGCCCGAGACCCTTGCCGTCCACGGGGGCTACACGCCCGACCCGACCACCCGCGCGGTGGCCGTGCCGATCTACCAGACGGTGGCCTATGCCTTCGACAGCACCCAGCACGGGGCGGACCTGTTCGACCTGAAGGTGCCGGGGAACATCTACACCCGGATCATGAACCCGACCACCGACGTGCTCGAGCAGCGCGTGGCGGCGCTTGAAGGCGGCATCGCCGCGCTGGCGCTGGCCTCGGGCCAGGCGGCGATCACCTACGCGATCCAGACCATCGCCGAGGCCGGCGACAACATCGTTTCCTCAAGCGCCCTGTACGGCGGCACCTACAACCTGTTCGCCCACACCCTGCCGCAGTTCGGCATCCAGACCCGCTTCGCCGACTACCGCGACCCGGATGCGTTCGGCAGGCTGATCGACGGCCGCACCAAGGCGGTGTTCGTCGAGTCCATCGGCAACCCGCGCGGCAACATCACCGACATCGAGGCGGTCGCCGAGGTCGCCCATGCCCACGGGGTGCCGCTGATCGTGGACAACACCGTGGCCTCGCCCTACCTGCTGCGCCCGATCGACCACGGCGCGGACATCGTGGTGCATTCGCTGACCAAGTACCTCGGCGGCCACGGCAACAGCATCGGCGGCGCCATCGTCGACTCCGGGCGCTTCCCGTGGGCCGAACACAAGGCCCGGTTCCCGCGCCTCAACGAGCCGGACGTCAGCTACCACGGCGTGGTCTACACCGAGGCCCTCGGCCCGGCGGCCTACATCGGCCGCGCGCGGGTGGTGCCGCTGCGCAACACCGGCGCGGCATTGTCTCCGTTCAACTCGTTCCTGATCCTGCAGGGCATCGAGACCCTGGCCCTGCGCATGGACCGGATCAACCAGAACACCCTGGCCGTGGCCCGCTACCTGCAGGAGCACCCCAAGGTGGAGTGGGTGAACTACGCCGGCCTGGAGGACCACCCCGAGCACGCGCTGGTGCGCAAGTATCTGCCCCGCGGCGCCTCGGGCCTGCTGACTTTCGGCCTGCCCGGCGGGCGCGAGGCCGGCGCGCGCTTCCTCGACGCGCTGCAGCTGTTCACCCGCCTGGTCAACATCGGCGATGCCAAGTCGCTGGCCACGCACCCGGCCTCGACCACCCACCGCCAGCTGTCGCCGCAGGAGCTGGAGCAGGCCGGTGTCAGCGAGGACACCGTGCGCCTGTGCGTGGGCATCGAGCACATCGACGACCTGGTCGCCGACCTGGAGCAGGCGCTGGCCGGGGCCTGAGCGCTGCCGCGGACTCGCATCGCGGGGCCGCGGCCCCGCGGTGCACGCCGGCTCACACCGGCGGGACCGCCACCTCGCGCCCGGCGTAGCGGTAGGCCGGCGTGGACATCACCATCTCGGCGAGCGAGTAGGCCAGCTCGCGCTCGGCCATCACCGCGCCATCGGCGCCATGGGCCAGCAGGTGTCGGACCTCGGCGTCGCTGTGCGCACGGGCCAGTACCGGCAACGCCGGGTTGAGCGCGCGCAGCCTGGCGATGGCTTCGCCGGCCTCCAGCGGTTGCGGGATCGCCAGGATCGCGATGCTCGCGCTTTCCGGATGGGCCTCGGCCAGCACCCGGTCCGAGGCGGCGTGGCCGCGGATGCCCGGGATCCCGGCGGCATGGGCGCGGTCCACGTGCAGGGTGTTGTCGTCGATGACCACCACCGGCACGCCGCGGTCGCGCAGCACACTGGCAAGCTCGCTGCCCACCCGGCCGTAGCCGATCACGATGGCGTGGTTGCCGGGCTGCAGCTGCGGGCCGGAGGGCAGCACCGGCTCCGGTTCGACCGGGGCGTCCTCCCGATGGCGGGCCTCCCAGCGGTCCAGCAGCATGAAGATCATCGGGTTGAGCATGATCGAG
>JBQGEI010000298.1:0-10362 GCA_052039535.1 Pseudoxanthomonas sp. | reverse complement strand
ATGACCCTGGTGCCGATGCTCAGCGCGCTGCGGGGCCGCCCGCCGATGCAGTTCCAGGCCGAGCCTGCGCGCGGGCCGTGGCAGCCGCAGCGCCGCGTGCAGAAGCCGGTCGCGCTGGCAGGTCGGGGGATTGGTGCGATCTTTCGCTACGGATTCTTCTCCGTCGTCTGGCTGGTGGTGCGGGTGTTCCGCGGGATCGCGGCGGTGGTCGGACCGGTGATGCGCAAGGCCAGCGACGTCGCCATGGCCCCATACCATCGCGCCGAGGCCGGTTACCTGCGGCTGCTTCCCGGTGCGCTGGAGCGCCCGGGGCGTGTGCTCGGCGGTGCCGCGCTGGCCTTCGTGCTCACCATGGCAATGGTGCCGCTGCTGGGCGTGGACCTGATTCCGCAGCTGGCCCAGGACCGCTTCGAGATGACCGCCAAGCTGCCGCCGGGCACCCCGCTTGCGCAGACCGACGCGCTGGTGCGCGACGTGCAGCGCCGCCATGCCGACGAGACCGGCGTGCGCCTGCTGTATGGCGTTTCCGGCACCGGCACCCGGCTGGATGCCAGCCCGACCGAGAGCGGCGAGAACATCGGCAAGGTCTCGGTGGTGATGGACGACACCTCGCGCGAGCCGGAACTGGTGGAGAAGCTCCGGCAGACGATGCAGTCGTACCCGTCGGCCCAGGTCGATTTCGCCCGTCCGGAACTGTTCGCGCTGGCGCCGCCGCTGGAGATCGAGATCGAGGGCAGCGACCTGGAGGCGATCCGCGTGGCCGGAAACCGCCTGGCGGCGATGTTGCGGGACAACCCGCACTATGCGGACGTGAAGTCCACCGTGGAGCAGGGCTTCCCCGAGATCCAGGTGGTCTTCGACCAGGACCGCGCCGCCGCGCTGGGCCTGACCACCCGCCAGATCGCCGACGCGGTGGTCAACAAGGTGCGCGGCAACATCGCCACGCGCTACAGCTTCCGGGACCGCAAGATCGACGTCCTGGTGCGCGTGCGTGAATCCGAGCGCTCCTCGGTGGACGACATCCGCCGGCTGATCGTCAATCCCAGCGGGAGCACCCCGGTGGAGCTGGGCTCGGTGGCCGAGGTCGTGGCGACCAGCGGTCCCAGCGAGATCCACCGCGCCGACCAGCGCCGGGTGGCCATCGTCTCGGCCAACCTGCGCGACATCGACCTGGGCACCGCGGTGGCGGAGGTGCAGCAGATGGTCGCCGCCAACCCGCTGGGCACCGATATCGGCATGAGTATCGGCGGGCAGGGCGAGGAGCTGGGCGAGTCGATCCGTTCGCTGCTGTTCGCCTTCGCCCTGGCGGTGTTCCTGGTCTACCTGGTGATGGCCTCGCAGTTCGAATCGCTGCTGCACCCGTTCGTGATCCTGTTCACCATCCCGCTGGCACTGGTCGGCGCGATCGCCGCGCTGCTGTTGAGCCGCTCGCCGATGTCGGTGGTGGTGTTCATCGGCCTGATCCTGCTGGTGGGCCTGGTGGTCAAGAACGCGATCATCCTGATCGACAAGGTCAACCAGCTGCGCGAGGCCGGTGCGTCCAAGCGCCAGGCCCTGGTCGAGGGCGCGCGTTCGCGCCTGCGCCCGATCATGATGACCACCCTGACGGCGGTGTTCGGCTTCATGCCGCTGGCGCTGGCTCCGCTGTTCGGCAGCCCGGGCGCGGAAGTGCGCTCGCCCATGGCCATCACCGTGATCGGCGGCCTGCTGGTCTCGACCCTGCTCACCCTGGTGGTGATCCCGGTGATGTACGACCTGCTGGACCGCAAGCCGGATGGTTACTACGCCGAACGCGCGCGCCGGGCCCGGCGCGATGCCGAACTGGCGGCGCAACTGGTGGCCGAAGAGCGCGCGGCAGGCGGGGCGGGAGCACAGGGATGAACATCACCGAGCTGTCCATCCGCCGTCCGGTCACCACCATCATGCTGTTCGTGTCGATGGTGGTGATCGGCGTGATCGCCGCGCTGAAGCTGCCGCTGGAAGCCGAGCCCGAGGCGACCATCCCGTTCTTCTTCGTCTCCCTGCCATACGCCGGATCCACCCCGGAGGAAGTGGAACGAAACGTGCTGCGACCGGTGGAAGAAGCGCTCGCCACGATGCCCGGCCTACGCTCGATGAACTCGCGCGCCAACGCCGACGGTGCGCAGATCCAGGTCGAATTCAGCGATTGGGACCGGGACATCGCGATCGCCGCTTCGGAGGCGCGCGAGCGCATCGACGCGGTGCGCGACCAGCTTCCGGACGACTTCCGCCGGTATTACGTGCAGCGCTGGACCACTTCCGACCGCGAGGCGGTGAGCCTGCGCCTGAGCAGCTCGGAGGACCTGATCGGCCGCGCGGATGCCATCGAGCAGGTGCTCAAGCGCCAGCTCGAGCGGCTGCCGGGTGTGGCCCGCGTGGAGGTGGAAGGGGTGCCGCTGCAGGAGGTCCTGGTGGCGCTGGACAAGGACCGCCTCAGCGCGCACGGCGTGGCGCTGAACGAGCTGGTGCAGCGGCTGCAGGCGGCGAACTTCTCGGTGTCCGCGGGCCAGATCACCCAGGCCGGGCAACGGTTGCGGGTGCAGCCGCGCGGGGAGCTGCTGGAGATCCAGTCGCTGCGCGACCTGCCGGTCAACGGCAAGGGCGTGCGCCTGTCCGACATCGCCGAGGTCGGGCTGCAGCCGCAGCGGATGTCCTACGTGCGCCAGATGGACGGCCGCCCCAGCGTGGGCGTGGACATCTACAAGGAGCGTTCGGCCAACCTGGTGGACCTCTCGCGCGCGGTCCGCGAGGAGATCCAGGCGCTCAAGCAGGACCCTGCCATGCGCGGGGTCGACTTCGAGGTGGTCGACGACCAGGGCCAGGCGGTAGTCGGCTCCCTCACCGCGCTGGCCGAAGCGGGCGCGATCGGCCTGCTGCTGTCGGTGGTCGTCCTGTACGCGTTCCTGCGGCACTGGCCGTCGACGCTGATGGTCAGCCTGGCGATTCCCATCTGCTTCACCATGACCCTGGGCTTCATGTACTTCACCGGGATCACCCTGAACATCATTTCGATGATGGGCCTGCTGCTGGCGGTAGGCATGCTGGTGGACAACGCGGTGGTCGTGGTCGAGAGCATCTACCAGGAGCGGGAGAAGTACCCGGACCGCCAGGCGCTCGCGTCGATCATCGGCACCCGGCACGTCGCCATCGCGCTGTCGGCCGGCACCCTCTGCCATTGCGTGGTGTTCCTGCCGATGATGTTCGGCGAGAAGAACATCATCAGCATCTACCTGGCCCAGCTGGCAGTGACCATCTCGGTATCGCTGCTGGCGTCCTGGCTGGTGGCCATCAGCCTGATCCCGATGCTTTCGGCGCGTATGCGTACGCCTCCGGCGGTGAAGTCCCCGCTGATCACGCGGCTGCAGGCCCGCTACGCGCGCGCGCTGCGGTGGACCCTGCTGCACCGGGGCTGGAGCGTGCTGGGCATCGTGCTGATCAGCGCCGCCAGCGTGTTCCCGATGATGAACGCCAAAGGCGGCGGGGATGACAGCGCGCCCGATGAGATCAACATCTATTACCAGTGGCGCGGGGCCTACTCCAAGGAGGAGATGGGCCGCGAGGTGGCGCGGGTGGAGAACTACGTCAATTCCCGGCGCGAGGAGTTCCGGCTGCAGCGTGTCTACAGCCGATACAGCGAGCAGGGATGGGCCTACACGAGGTTGTACCTGGACGTGCAGGACCCGGAGCTGGGCAACCAGATCAAGGAGAAGGTCCGCGAGGGGCTGCCGCAGTCCGCACGGGCCAAGATCGGCGTGGGCTGGCCTGGCGGGATGGGCAGCGAGGGCGAGGGCGTCCGCTTCAGCCTGGTAGGCGACTCCTCGCAGGCGCTGGAGGAACTGGCCACGGACATCCTGCCGCTGCTGGCGCGCAATCCGATGTTGCGCGACGTGCGGATCGACACCGGCGACGCCAACACCGAGCTGTCGGTGCGGGTGGACCGCGAACGCGCCGCGGCTTACGGTTTCAGCGCCCAGCAGGTGGCCGAGTACGTGGGCATGGCCCTGCGCGGCTCGTCGCTGCGTGACTTCCACCAGCAGGACCGCGAGATCCCGGTCAACGTGCGGTTTGCCGGCGCCGAGCACTACGGCGTGCAGGACCTGGCGTCGTTCATGGTGCGCGCCCCTGGCGGCACCGAGGTGCCACTGCTGGCGATGGTGGACGTGGACTTCAGCCCGTCGGCGACCTCGATCCAGAGGTTGAACCGCCAGACCATGCTGCGGGTGGAGGCCGGGCTGGCCAAGGACGTGGCCGTGGCCGACGCGCGCAAGTCGATCGAGCAGACGCTGTCGACGATGCAGTTCCCGCCCGGTTACGGCTACACCTTCGACAGTGGCAGCTTCAACATCAACTTCGACGGCATGGACCAGATGCTGCGCGCCATCGTGATCGCGCTGGTGCTGATGGTCGTGATCATGGCCGCGGTGTTCGAGTCGATGCTCTTCCCGGTGGCGATCATGTCCTGCGTCGTGTTCTCGATCTTCGGCGTGTACTGGCTGTTCTGGCTTACCGGCACCGAGATGAACATCATGGCGGTGATCGGCATCCTGGTGCTGATGGGCGTGGTGGTGAACAACGGCATCGTCATGATCGAGCACATCAACAACCTGCGCCGCGGCGGGATGATGCGCACGGACGCCCTGGTCGAAGGCAGCCGCGAGCGGCTGCGCCCGATCCTGATGACCATGGGCACCGCGATCCTGGCGATGATCCCCATCGCGCTCAACACCGATACCCCGGACGGGATGCCGCCGTACCACCCCATGGCGCGCGCCATCGCCGGCGGGCTGGCGTTCTCCACCGTGGTCAGCCTGCTGTTCCTGCCGACGATCTACGCGGCACTGGACGACCTGCGCATCGGCACCGCGCGCCTGGTACGCCGCGCCCGCGGCCTGCCGCCGATGGATGCCGTTGCGGATGTGAGCCGGCCGGTGGCGGCGGAGTAGCGCGACGGAGGCTGCCGGTTGCCCTGCCCGTGCCGCGCGGGCAGGGCAGTCGCTCCCCGTGCGGTCGAGGTGAGCCCGGGCCTTCCTCCCGCCGGCCGGCGCTGGCGGGAAACCCGGGGCGAGGTGCTCAGCCGACCAGCCGGCCCAGCATCCGCAACCCGCCGGTCCACACGCCGATGGCGGTGCCCAGGCTGGTCAGGAAGAAGTTGAGCAGGGTTCGCGCCACCCGGTTGCGCCACCAGCCCTTGAGCTGCTGCACGTCGTCGCGCAGGGCCATGAAATCGGCGTAGGTCGGCTTGCGCAGGCTGGCCTCGACCAGCGCACTGACGGTGCCCGAGGCCAGCGCCGGATGCAGCGGCGTCAGCGGCGAGGCGATGAACGCGGCGAGGATGCTGAGCGGGTGCCCGCCGGCGATCGCGCAGCCCAGCGCACCGAGCAGCCCGGTGGCCAGCACCCACTGCAGGAGCAGGTCCGCGCCCACGTCCACGCCGCCCTGCCAGAAACCCCAGGCGAAGCCCCCCAGCAGGAACGCGCCGATGATGGTCTCCATCCAGGGGAAACGCGATTTCTCGCGCACGGTCTCCAGCTCCGCCAGCACGCCGGCTGGCTCGTCGCTGTCCTCGGCCAGGTGGCGGGCCAGGCCGGGCAGGTGTCCGGCGCCGACCACCGCCAGCACATTGCGCGCCCCGTTGTCCTGGCGCAGGCGCGCGGCCATGTAACGGTCGCGCTCGGCGATCACCGTCTCGTACAGCGCAGGACTGTGCGTGGCGAACTCGCCGAAGCTGGCCTCGAGCATGTCGCCCTGCTTGAGCTTCTCGATCTCCTCGTCGCCCACTTCCTCGTCGCCGAACATCGCCACCAGGATGCCGGCGCCGGTTCTGGCCCGCCCCCACCAGCCCAGCCGCTGCATCGCGCGGCGGAAGGTCAGGCCGACCTCGCGGTCGATCAGCCGAACCGGCAGCCCGAACGTATGCGCGTCTTCCACGGCCGCCTTGAGTTCGGCGCCCGGCTCCACGTCCAGCTGCTCGGCCAGCCGTCGCTGGTAGCTGGAAAGGGCGAGGTTGGCGGCAAACAGATGGGTCTTGCCGTCGCGCAGCACGCGCACGATGTCCATCTTCGCCAGCACGTCCGGGTCGCTCAGCGACTGCAGGCGGCCGGCATCCAGTTCCACCGCCACTGCGTCGTACTGCCCGCTGGCCACCGCCGCGCGGACCGCATCGACGCTGGCGCGCGAAACGTGCGCGGTGCCCAGCAGGGTGTAGCGGACGCCGCCACGCTCCACCACGCGCATCGGCTGGTCGAGCAGGGCGTCGGGCATCGTCTCGGGCGTGGTGTCGGTCTGGGTCATGGTCTTGGCGGAGACGGGGCCGGCGCGCGCCGGCGCTGGCCGTCGCGCGGAAGGGAGCAGGCGGGTGTGGGCGGTCGGGGCCTCAGTCGAGGTAGCGCTTGAGCAGGCCATCGTAGGCGTCGATCCGGCGGTCGCGCAGGAACGGCCAGATCCGGCGCACGTGCTCGCTGCGCTCCAGGTCGACCTCGCACACCAGCACGGTGGCGTCCTCGCCGGCCTGGGCGAGGAATTCGCCCTGCGGCCCCAGCACGTGGCTGTTGCCCCAGAACTGGATGCCGGAGGCGCCCAGCGGCGAGGGCTCGTGGCCGATGCGGTTGCAGGACAGCACCGGCACGCCGTTGGCCACGGCGTGGCCCCGATGACTGAGGATCCAGGCGTCGCGCTGGCGATCCTTTTCGTCCTGGGCGTCGTCCGGGTCCCAGCCGATGGCGGTGGGGTAGAGCAGCAGCTCGGCGCCGGCCAGCGCCATCAGGCGCGCGGCTTCCGGATACCACTGGTCCCAGCACACCAGTACGCCAAGCCGGCCGACCGAAGTGTCGATCGGTGTGAAGCCCATGTCGCCCGGGGTGAAATAGAACTTCTCATAGAAGCCCGGATCGTCCGGGATGTGCATCTTGCGGTATTTGCCCAGCAGGGTGCCGTCCTTCTCCAGCACCACGGCGGTGTTGTGGTAAAGGCCCGCGGCGCGGCGCTCGAACAGCGAGCCGACGATCACCACGCCGTGCTTTCTCGCCAGCGCCCCCAGGCGCTCGGTGCTGGGGCCGGGAATCGGCTCGGCCAGGTCGAACTCGCCCACCGACTCGTGCTGGCAGAAGTAGGCGCCGTTGTGCAGCTCCTGCAGCAGCACCAGCTGTGCGCCCGCCGCGGCGGCTTCGGCCACGCGGGTCTCGATCGCGGCCAGGTTGGCCTCGGCATCGCCGTGGTTGCGTTCCTGGACCAGGGCGACGGTAAGGGTCTTGCGGCTCATGGGCAAAGGCTGTCTTGCGTGTTGGACGGCGATGGTAACCCGGGCTCCACGCACGGGGCCTGAAGCCCGGCGCAGGGCGCGGGCTTCATCGGGCCGAACCGGTGGCGTGGCTCAGCGGCGAAGGCCGGCCGGCAGCTGCATGCTGATGCAGTGCAGGCTGCCGTTCTGCCAGATCAGCGGACGGCAGGGCACCTGCACGATCTCGCGGCCGGGGAATGCCTGCGCCAGCACCGCGGCGGCGGCATCGTCGGCCGGATCGCCATAGGCCGGCATCAGCACCGCGCCGTTGACGATCAGGAAGTTCGCGTACGAGGCGGCCAGGCGCCGGCCTTCGTCGATCACCGGCGCCGCCCACGGCAGCGGGAACAGGCGGTACGGCCGGCCATCGGCGGTGCGCAGCGCGGCGATTTCTTCGGCCATCGCCCTGAGTTCGGCATGGTGGCTGTCGGCCGGGTCGTCGCAGGCCTGGAACACGATCGCATCGCCTGGAGCAAAGCGGGCGAGCGTGTCGATGTGGGCGTCGGTGTCGTCGCCTTCCAGGTAGCCGTGGTCCAGCCAGAGGACCCGGTCCTGCGCCAGCCAGCCGGCCAGCCGCGCCGTCAGTTCCTCGCGGCTGGCCTGCGGATGGCGCTCGTGCAGGCAGCGCCAGGTGGTCAGCAGGGTGCCGGCGCCATCGGTCTCGATGCCACCGCCCTCCAGCGCGAAGTCGATGCGCTGGTGCGAGGCGTCGCCGAACAGACCCTGGTCGGCAAGCGCCTGCACCAGGCGGTCGTCGCGGCCGGCCTCGAACTTGCCGCCCCAGGCGGTGAAGCGGAAATCCAGCACCCGGAACCCGTCGCCCTCGCGCAGGGTGACCGGGCCGGAATCGCGCAGCCAGGTGTCGTCGTAGTCGAACGGAACGAAGCGCACCCGCTCCATGTCGACCCGGGCCGAGCGCAGGCGCGCGGCGGCGTAGGTCTCGATGTCGTCATCGGCCACGCAGATCCAGGCGTCCTGGAACCGGGTGATCGCGGCGACCAGGGCGATGTAGGTCTCCTCCACCTCGCCCAGCCGGTCGGCCCAGTCGGTGCCGGCATGTGGCCAGGCGAGCAGGATCGCGGACTGGGGTTCCCACTCCGCGGGAAAACGCAGGTTCTCGGTCATTGGTCCAGGGTGCAATGCAGGCCCGGCGCGCGCCGGACGGAGAAAGGAAACAGGCGCCGCGCCGGCCGGGGGCTGCGGACGCCATGCCCACCACCCGGGCAGGCATGGCCACCAGCAGTGGACTCAGCGGATCGGCGGCTTGGGGCCGATCTCTTCGGGCGAGGCCTTGTGCGCCACCACGTCGATCACCCGGTTCTTCTCGAAATAGACCACGTAATCGGGATACACCCAGCGGTTGATGGCGGGCCACTGGCGCTTCTGGCCCCCGCGTGGATCCAGCTTCTCGCTCGGGGTGCCGAAGCGGGCCTCCACCTCGGCCATGCTCAGCCCTCGCGCTGGCTTGGCGGCGACCGGCTTGTCGACCCGCTCGATGAGCAGGGTATCGGCCTGCGCGGCGGCCGACAGGCCTGCCAGCACAAGCAGGGATAGAACATGGAAGCGCTGCTTCATTGGTGTCTCCCCGGACAGTGGTCCGCCGGCGAAAGGGCCGGTCGGTTGCGTTCCGATTGTAAGCAGAACCACGCCGATTGCGCCGCCAGGCGAGGCGCATCGCGCCGGGCGGAAATACGAAAGGCCGCATCGCTGCGGCCTTCCGGTACGAACCTGCGGCCGCGAGGCCGCACGCCGGCTTCAGCGCTGGCGGGCCTTGAAGCGCGGGTTCGACTTGCAGATCACGAAGACCTTTCCGCGGCGGCGGACCACCTTGCAGTCGCGGTGACGGGCCTTCGCCGACTTCAGGGAGGACAGGACTTTCATGACACACCTCGGAGGACGACGTTTTGTGGGAAGCCAGGGCTGTTCGGGCCGAGGCATGAAAATAAGCCCGCCATTCTACCCACGATTCCGCAGCCTGTTCAAGCAGTTGCAGCCAGGCGGTCCCGGGAGGGTTGGCGCGGCTACAATTTCCGGCCCTGCATCCACCGGAGCGCCCGATGTCCCATCCAGTCCCCGTCCTGACGATCGACGGTCCTTCCGGGGCGGGCAAGGGCACCGTGAGCCGCATCGTCGCCGGGCGCCTGGGGTGGCACTACCTGGATTCCGGCGCACTCTACCGGTCGGTCGGGGTGGCGGCCAGCTGGGCCGAGCTGGACCTGGCCGATCCGGCGGCCCTGGTGAGGTGCACCTTCGACACGGCGATCGAGTTCGCGGACAGCCCGGAAGGCCTGCGGGTGCTGGTGAACGGCACCGATGCCACCGCCGAGGTGCGGCTGGAAACCGCCGGGGCGGTGGCCTCGGCGATAGCGGCCATCCCGGAGGTCCGCCAGGCGCTCAAGGAGCGCCAGCGGGCCTTCCGGCGCGAACCGGGCCTGGTCGCCGACGGGCGGGACATGGGCACCGTGATCTTCCCGGACGCCAGCGCCAAGGTCTTTCTTACCGCCAGCGCCGACGAGCGCGCCCGGCGGCGGTATAACCAGTTGAAGGAAAAAGGGGTTTCGGTTACCTTTGACGGTCTGCTGCGAGAGATCCTCGCCCGCGATGCCCGTGACGCCCAGCGTACGGTCGCACCGCTGAGGCCGGCCGAAGACGCCGTCCTCATCGATACGACCGGCCTTGGCATCGACCAGGTCGTCGAACGCGTGCTGGCCCAGGTGCCATCGCGCGCCTGACCGGCGTTCACCGCGGAACAGCAGATGGCGCATCCCGCGCCAGGCCCCGTCGTGGCGACACGGCGGGTTTTCGTCAACCCACCACACAGGGCGCCGTCACGGGCCTCTTAACAGGGGGGCGGGGCACGACCATCGAAGCGATGGCGACCCGTCCGTGTGTTCAACCGAGTATTCACTAATGACCGAATCTTTTGCCGAGCTGTTCGAACAGAGCGAAGCCACCCTGGCCAAGCTGAAGCCGGGCGCCATCGTCACCGGTACCGTCGTGGAAGTCCGCGGCGACGTGGTGGTGATCAACGCCGGCCTGAAGTCCGAAGGCATCGTGCCGATCGA
>JBQGEI010000297.1:0-1628 GCA_052039535.1 Pseudoxanthomonas sp. | reverse complement strand
GAATCGTTGTAGACCTGCAGGCGCTTGCGCACCGATTCGGGGTTGTCGTCGGCGCGGCCCTCGGCCTGGGCCCGGCCGGCGATGCGTTCGACCAGCAGGTCGGTGGCCACGTCCAGCTGCACCACCGCATCCAGCGGCTGGCCGATCTTGGCCAGCAGGCCGTCCAGCGCGTCGGCCTGGACCAGGTTGCGCGGATAGCCGTCGAGGATGAAGCCGGCGGCCACGTCCTCGCGGCCCAGGCGCGACTCGAGCATGCCCAGCAGGATGTCGTCGGAGACCAGCTCGCCACGCGCCATCACTTCCTTGGCCTGCACGCCCAGCGGGCTGCCGGCGGCGACTTCGGCACGCAACAGGTCACCGGTGGAGATGTGCGGGACGCCCAGCGTTTCCTTCAGTCGCGCAGCCTGGGTTCCCTTGCCGGACCCGGGCGGGCCAAGTAGTACTAGTCGCATCAATCGACTCCCTGCAATGAATGTCCCGTGGGGGCGCGGGGCGCTAGACTCCCGTCCCTTGGCGGCGTTGCGCCGCACCAATGGGCCGCACTTTACCGCATCACGGCCGCCTGTCCCAGAAAAACCCCTTGTCCACGAGGAGTCGTCCATGGCCCGCGCCACGTCCCCAGGCACCCTGCTCTACGCCCAGTCCGGCGGCGTCACCGCCGTCATCAACGCCACCGCCAGCGGCGTGATCAGCGAGGCGCGCGCACGCGGAATCAAGGTGCTGGCGGCCCGCAACGGCATCCTCGGTGCGCTGCGCGAGGACCTGGTGGACACCTCCAAGGAGTCGGCCGCGGCGATCGCCGCGCTGGCCCAGACGCCCGGCGGGGCCTTCGGCTCCTGCCGCTACAAGCTCAAGACCATCGAGGCCGACCGCGCCAGGTACGAGCGCCTGCTGGAGGTGCTGCGGGCCCACGACGTGCGCTGGTTCCTCTACAACGGCGGCAACGATTCGGCCGACACCGCGTGGAAGGTCTCGCAGCTGGCCAGGGAGTTCGGCTACCCGCTGACCTGCATCGGCGTGCCCAAGACCATCGACAACGACCTGGCGGTGACCGACACCTGCCCGGGCTTCGGCTCGGCCGCCAAGTACACCGCCGTGTCGGTGCGCGAGGCCGCGCTGGACGTGGCCGCGATGGCCGACACCTCGACCAAGGTGTTCGTGTACGAGGCCATGGGCCGCCACGCCGGCTGGCTGGCGGCCGCCGCGGGCCTGGCCGGGCAGTCGCCGGACGATGCGCCGCAGATCATCCTGTTCCCCGAGCGCGCGTACGACGAGGCCGCGTTCCTGGCACAGGTCGACAAGGTGGTGAAGAAGGTCGGCTGGTGCGTGGTGGTGGCCAGCGAGGGCATCCGCGACAAGGACGGCAGGTTCGTGGCCGATGCCGGCGGTGGCAAGGATGCCTTCGGCCACACCCAGCTCGGCGGCGTGGCCTCGTACCTGGCCGGCAAGGTCAAGGATGGCCTCGGCTACAAGGTCCACTGGACCCTCCCGGACTACCTGCAGCGCTCGGCACGCCATGTCGCCTCGAGGACCGACTGGGAGCAGGCGCAGGCGGTGGGCAAGGCGGCGGTGCAGTACGCGCTCAAGGGCATGAACGCGGTGATGCCGGTGATCGTGCGCAGCTCCCG
>JBQGEI010000296.1:0-2397 GCA_052039535.1 Pseudoxanthomonas sp. | reverse complement strand
GCCGACGAACAGCACGAAATCCAGCGTCGCCTGGGTCAGTTCGAACAGCGGCGACATGCGGGCGACCATGAAGATGCCCGCGGTGACCATGGTCGCGGCGTGGATCAGCGCCGAGATCGGGGTCGGGCCCTCCATCGAGTCGGGCAGCCACACGTGCAGCGGCACCTGGGCCGACTTGCCCATCGCACCGATGAACAGGCAGACGCAGATGATGGTCGCCACGCCCCAGGAATGGCCCTCGAATATCTGCACTTCCTGGCCCGCCAGCAGCGGTGCATTGGCGAACACGGTCGCGTAGTCCAGGGTACCGAACCACAGCAGCACGCCAGCGATGCCCAGCAGGAAGCCGAAGTCGCCCACGCGGTTGACGAGGAAGGCCTTCATGTTGGCGAAGACCGCGCTCGGCCGCTTGAACCAGAAACCGATCAGCAGGTACGACACCAGGCCCACCGCTTCCCAGCCGAAGAACAGCTGCAGGAAGTTGTTGCTCATCACCAGCATCAGCATGCTGAAGGTGAACAACGAGATGTAGCTGAAGAACCGCTGGTAGCCCGGATCCTCGGCCATGTAGCCGATGGTGTACACGTGCACCAGCAGCGAGACGAAGGTGACGACCACCATCATCATCGCCGTGAGCCGGTCGACCATGAAGCCGACATGGGCCGAGTAGCTGCCGATCTCGAAGAACGTGTAGACGTTCTCGTTGAAGGGCGAGGCACCCCCGGCCACCAGCTGGTAGAGCACCCAGCACGAAAGCGCGCAGCTGGCAGCCACGCCGAGGATGGTCGCGGCCTGCGCGCCCCTGCGACCGACCTGGCGCCCGAAAAGACCCGCGATGATGCTGCCCAGCAACGGGGCCAGGACGATCAGCAGCAGGTGGGTTTTGGAGATGATCATGGTTGCCGTCTAGTTCCAGTACGTGCCGTTCGTGCCGTGTAGCCTGCAGTCCAGCCGCAGGCCGCGCATGCCGCCACTGCCAAGTTCCCCCGGCATGGGCCGGGGCGGCGCCACCGCGGTGGCGCCTTGTCCGCGCATCCTCGTCCGGCAGGCCTGGGGGCCGCGCCGTCCGGGACGCGCCCGGGCATCAGCCCTTGAGCGAATCCACCTCGCCGACGTTGATGGTGCCGCGGGTGCGGAACAGCGCCACCAGGATCGCCAGCCCGATCGCCGCCTCGGCGGCGGCGACGGTGAGGATGAAGAACACGAAGATCTGCCCGGCCGCATCGCCCAGCTCGCGCGAGAACGCGATGAAGTTGATGTTGACCGACAGCAGCATCAGCTCGATCGACATCAGCAGGACGATGACGTTCTTGCGGTTGAGGAAGATGCCGGCAAGGCTGATGCAGAACAGCACCGCGCCCAGCGCGAGCATGTGCCCGAGCGTGATGGTCATCATGCCTGTGCCTCCCCTTCCGGCGCGGGTGCGGCCGGCGCCGGCTTCTCCGCGGGCATCGACACCATCCGCAGGCGGTCGGACGCCTTGACCCGCGACTGCTCGGCCGGCTTCTGGGTCTTGATGCCCGTGCGCTTGCGCAGGGTGATCATCACCGCGGCGATCACCGCCACCGTCAGGATCACCGCGGCGAACTCGAACGGCAGGATGTACTGGGTGAAGAGGGTTTCGGCCAGCCAGCGCGTGTTGGAGGCGTCGGCCGCCAGCGCCGCGGCGTTGTCCACCGGGAACGGGGTCGCCGAGCGCGCCCTGACGCCGATCAGCGCCAGGACCTGGACCAGCATCAGCACGGCCACCACCAGGCCCACGGGCAGGAACTTCACCCACCCCTCGCGCAGCGCGGCCACGTCGATGTCCAGCATCATCACCACGAACAGGAACAGCACCATCACCGCGCCGACGTACACCAGGATCAGGGCGACGCCGAGGAACTCGGCGCCGACCAGCAGCCAGGTGCAGGCCACCGAGAAGAAGGTGAGGATCAGGCACAGCACCGCGTTGACCGGGTTGCGCACGCTGATCACGGCGCCGGCCGAGGCGACGGCCACGGCGGCGAAGGCATAGAAAGCGATCTTGATCCAGTCCATCGTGGCCTCAGCGGTAGGCGGCGTCGGCGGCGCGACGCTCGGCGATTTCCGCCTCGAGGCGGTCGCCCAGGGCCAGCAGCTGCGGCTTGGTGACGATGTTCTCGCCGCGCTTCTCGAAGTGGTACTCCATCACGTGCGTCTCCACGATCGAATCCACCGGGCAGCTTTCCTCGCAGAAGCCGCAGTAGATGCACTTGAACAGGTCGATGTCGTAGCGCGTGGTGCGGCGGGTGCCGTCCTCGCGCCGGGCGGAGTCGATGGTGATGGCCAGCGCCGGGCACACCGCCTCACACAGCTTGCAGGCGATGCAGCGTTCCTCGCCGTTGGGATAGCGGCGGAGCGCGTGCAGGCCGCGGA
>JBQGEI010000295.1:0-7312 GCA_052039535.1 Pseudoxanthomonas sp. | reverse complement strand
GGGCAGCGTGTTCCTCTGGTACGCCTGGCGCCTGCTCGATCCGCCGGACGAGTTCTACGCCATGCGCGTGTTCAACTACTCGATCGTCTACCTGATGGCGCTGTTCGCGTTCCTGCTGGTGGACCACTGGCTGCCGCTGCTGGGCGCCTGAGGCACGCGCCGCCCGCGGGTGGACGCGCATGGGCGCATCCACCCGCACCGCGGCCTACTCCGCGGTCCAGGCCAGCTGGCCGTCCGCGCCACGGGTGATGCGGCCAAGCCCGGGGAACGGGAAGTGCACCGCGTACAGGCGATCGCCGCTGGCGGCGGCCTCTTCCAGCGTGCTGGCGCGCATCGCCGCACCTGCGGCCGCGTCGCGATCGAACTTGAGGGTCCATTGCGGACGCTGCACCGACACCACCGGGTGGTGCATGAGGTCGCCCACGTAGAGCAGGCTTTCCTGGCCGGCGCCGATGCGGAAGGACACGTGGCCGGGAGTGTGGCCGGGCGTGGACACCGACTGAACCACGCCCGGGACCAGTTCCACGCCCGGCGCAAAGGTGCTGACCTTCGGGGTGATCGCCGCGACCAGGCCGGCCATCGCCGCGTTCCCGTCGCTGGCCTGGGCCTGCAGGTCTTCCCACTCCGGCTGCGAGACGTGGATGGCGGCGTTGGGGAAGGCCAGGGCACCGGCGGCATCGACCAGGCCGCCAATGTGGTCGCCATGGGCGTGGGAGATGAACACGTCGGTCACCTGTGCCGGCCCGACCCCCGCCGCCTGCAGCGAGGCGGCGAGTTTGCCGGCGCCGTCGCCCATGAGCTGGCCGGCACCGGCATCGAACAGGAACACCCGCGCGCCCTCCCGCACCAGCAGCGGCTGCACGCTCAGGTGCAGCTTGCCGGTTTCCAGCCCCGCCGCCGACAGCACGCCGGCGACCTCCTCCGGGGTCAGGCCGACGCCGAACACCGCGTTGTCGTTGGGCACGGACAGGCCGCCGTCGCGCAATGCCGCGGCCTGCAGCGCGCCGATGTGGAAGGCATGGACGTCGTCGCTGGCCGGTGCCGCCGCCGGGGTGGCTTCGGGCCCGGCGACCGGGGCCGAAGCAGCGGCGTCGGCCGGCTCCGCGTTGCGGGTGCAGGCGGCAAGCGCCGCGCCCAATGCGATGACCAGCAGCGGCAGCGCCGCCTTGCGTACGTGCGACATGGCTGACTCCTTGGATGGACCGCCGGATTCTGGCGGTGCCGCACGGGCACCGGCAAGCGATGGCCGCGCCCGCGGATGGAACGCTGGAATCCGCATCCAGTACCGCGGCGGATGGTGCGGTGCTGGCTTGAAGCGCGCTGCGCCTGCCACCAGACCTGCACCAGGCATGGCCATTGGGGACAGGTGATGGGAAGTGGAGCGGGACGCGTGCTGGGGACGGCGATGGCGATGGCAGCGTTGGCGCTGGGGCACGCGCCGGCACTGCAGGCGCAGCACGTGCCGCCCCGCGATGCGCTGCAGGAGGCAGTCGACGCGGTGTCCGGATGCATGGGCCAGCGGCGCCTGGTGCTGCTGGGCGAGATGCACGGCACCCGCGAGATCCCGCGGCTGGTCACCCGGCTTGCGGAGCGCTTCAGCCTCGACGGCCCGGTGCTGCTGGCGCTTGAGATCCACGCCAGCGAGCATCGCGCGCTCGCCGACTATCTCGATGGGGCGGGAGGCGACCAGGCACGGGAGCGCCTGCGCCAGAGGCCATTCTGGTCGGTGCCGCCGCAACGCAACGACGGTCGCCGCAGCGAGGACATGCTCGACCTGGTCGAGCGGATGCGCCAGCTGCGTGGGCAGGGGCGTGACGTGGCGATCCTGCCGTTCGACGTGGCCAACGGCGGCAGCGGGGGCAGCCAGCCACGCGACCGGGCCATGGCGGCCCACCTGCGCAAGGCGTGGAGCGCGCTGCCGCGCGGGCGCATGCTGGTGCTGGCGGGCAACGTGCACGCCATGCGTGCCAGGCCGGCCTATGCGCCGGCGCAGATGCAGGAGCCCGCGGGCGCGTACCTGCAGGATCTGGCGCCGGTCTCCATCGACATTGGCGCCGCATCCGGCGCGTTCTGGGCCTGTCCCGATGCGGGCTGCGGCCCGGTGCGGATCATCCCCGGCATGCCGGCGGGGACAATGGACGCCGACGAGGCGTTCCATTGCCGGGTCGTGCTGCCGCGCTTCAGCGTCGCGCGCCCGGTTGCCGGGCGCTGATGCCGAACCGGCCCCGCCATCGAGGGCGGGGGCCGGCCGTTCTTCCCGGGTCGCGTCAGCCGCGCGCCCGTGCGGCCGCGCGCTGTTCGCGCCGGCGGATCCACAGGTTGATCATCTCCACGAACACCGAGAAGGCCATCGCCGCGTAGATGTAGCCCTTCGGGATGTGCTGGCCGAAGCCGTCGGCGATCAGCACCAGGCCGATCATGATCAGGAAGCTCAGCGCCAGTACCTTGACCGTCGGGTGGCGCTCGACGAAATCGCCGATCGGGCCGGCGAAGCCGATCATGAACGCGATCGAGATCAGGATCGCGGTGACCATCACCCAGCGCTCGTCGACCATGCCCACCGCGGTGATGATCGAGTCCAGCGAGAACACGATGTCCAGCAGCATGATCTGCACGATCACCCCGCCGAAGGAGGTGGCGGCCCGCGCCAGGTTGTGTTCGCCGCCGGCACCCTCGAGCTTCTGGTGGATCTCGTGGGTGGCCTTGGCGATCAGGAACAGGCCGCCGCCGACCAGGATCAGGTCACGCCAGGAGAAGGCGTGGCCGAACAGCGAGAACAGCGGCGCGGTCAGTCCGATGATCCAGGCGATCGCGAACAGCAGCGCCAGGCGGGTGATCGCCGCGGCGGCGATGCCCAGCCGGCGTGCCTTGTTGCGCTGTTCCGGGGGCAGGCGCCCGGCCAGGATCGAGATGAAGATGATGTTGTCGATGCCCAGCACCAGTTCCAGCGCGGTGAGGGTGGCCAGGGCGATCCAGATTTCGGGGTTGAGCAGGGCGTCCATGTGGGCTCGTGTCGGTCAGGCAAACGGAGGCTGCCGGCGTGCACGTGCACGCGGCGTGGGGGAAGGCGGGCGGGAGGGCGGGACTAGAAGTCGAACAGCTCCCCGAGCAGGGACTTGGGCTTGCGGCGGCGATGGCCCGTGTCGTGTGGCGGATACGGGCGGCTGTCCGGGTGCCGCGCCGGAGCCCGGGGCACGGCGGCCGCCCCCGCGGTGGACAGGGCGATCAGGCGGTCCAGTTCGCCGCGGTCCAGCCACACACCGCGGCAGCTGGGACAGTAATCGATCTCGATCCCCTGGCGTTCGGTCATGGCCAGGGTGACGGTGGGGCAGGCGGGACATTGCATCGGTCGGGGCTCCGGAAGTGCGGGGCCGCGGCGGGCTGCGTCCTTCCGGGGGACACACCTTCGCCGCGGTACGGCGAAGGTCTTGCCCGCAGGTCCGGTGGACCTGCCGCTGCGCCGGGGCCGGAAGGCCCGTCATGACGACGCCAGCGATGGGGGCTACTCCCCTTCAAGTCGCGCATCCTAGCACGCGGCCCGGCCGGTTCCGGCAAGCTCAGGCGCGCCCGGCAAGCGCCTGCAGCAGCATGCGCATCTCGTACTTGTCGGTCTCGTCCAGGCCCACGGCGCGCTGCTTGTCCTGCAGCTCGTCGATGCGCTGCTGCAGGGTCTGCCGCTCCAGCTGGGCGACCGCGTCCTGCAGTTCGTGGGCCCAGGTGGTGTCCTCGCCGGGCAGCGGCTGGGCAGCCAGCCGGCGCAGCGCCTCCCCCTGCTCGTGGCTGGCGAAATGCTCGAGCAGGGCCCCGGTGCTGATCTCCGGACGCTGCTGCACGACCTCCAGGATCTCCAGCAGCAGCGGCACCCCCGGCGCGCGCAGCGCATCGAAGCGGTACGGGCGCTCCAGCTGCAGGGCCAGGGCCGGCTGCTGCAGCAGCAGCGCGACCACGCTGCGCACCAGGCTGCGCTTCTGTCCCGGCGGCGCGTTGCGGGGGGGCGGCCGCGAAGGCGTGGCCGCGGCGCCGGCGGCCACGCCGGTCTGGCGCTGCAGCTCCTGGCGCATCAGGTCGGCGAAGGCGCCGTCGGGCAGCTGCACCAGCAAAGGCCGTGCACGCTCGGCCAGGCGCGCGCGCCCGTCCAGCGTGTTGCGGTTGATGTCCCTGCCCAGCTCGTCGAAGAAGAACTGTGACAGCGGCGTGGCTTGCGCCAGGCGGGCCTCGAAGCCCGCGGCGCCTTCCTTGCGCACGATGGTGTCCGGGTCCTCGCCGTCAGGCAGGAACAGGAAGAAGGCCTGGCGTCCGTCCTTCATCCGCGGCAGGATCGATTCCACCGCGCGCCAGCCCGCGCGGCGGCCGGCGGCGTCGCCATCGAAGCAGAAGTAAACGTCCGGGGCGTTGCGGAACAGCAGCTCGGCATGGTCCGGGGTGGTCGCCGTGCCCAGCGTCGCCACCGCCTGGCTGATGCCGGCCTGGGCCAGGGCGACCACGTCCATGTAGCCCTCGACCACGATCAGCCGTTCCAGCTTCTGGTTGGCCTGGCGCGCCTGCCACAGGCCGTACAGCTCGCGCCCCTTGTGGAACAGCGGGGTCTCGGGCGAGTTGAGGTATTTGGGGCTGGCGTCCTTGTCCAGCACGCGGCCGCCGAAGGCGATCACCCGGCCGCGGCGGTCGTGGATCGGGAACATCACCCGGTCGCGGAACTTGTCGTAGACGTGGCCGCGATCGTTCTTGGACAGCATGCCGGTGCGCTCGAGCAGCTTCAGCCGGCGCGGGTCGGTTCCCAAGGCGTCCTTGAGCGCGGAATAGCCGTCCACGGCGTAGCCGATGGCGAAACGTGCGCGGGTGTCGGCGTCCACGCCGCGGCCATCCAGGTACTGGCGCGCACGCGGGTTGTCGGCCAGCTGGCGCTGGTACAGGCGCGCGGCCGCGTCCAGCGCCGCGTACTGGTCCCGCAGGTCGTTGTCCTGGGCGTCGCTGCGTGCCTCGCGGGGGACCTCCATGCCGGCGCGCCGGGCCAGCTCGTCGACCGCGTCGAGGAACTCGAGGCGGTCGTAGTTCATCAGGAAGCTGATCGCGGTGCCGTGCGCGCCGCAGCCGAAGCAGTGGTAGAACTGCTTGGTCGGGGAAACGTAGAACGAGGGCGTGCGCTCATCGTGGAACGGGCAGGGCGCGGTGTACTCGCGGCCCTTGCGCTTGAGCGGCACGCGCGTGCCGACCAGCTCGACGATGTCGGTGCGTGCGAGCAGGTCGTCGATGAATGCGTCGGGCAGGCGGGCCATCCCGATAGGATGCCATCGGTGGGCACTCCTGGCCCTGACCGCGTGCGTGCCGCGGTGGGTCGCACGCCGCGGGAGCGCCGCTCAGCCCGGCAGTCGGGGCCCGGTCGCGGCATCAGCCTGCCTGCTGGCGGACGCGTCGGCGCGGGCCACCGGCACCGCCTTGGGGTCCACGATGCCGGCCTTGCGCAGGCGCAGCCGCGCGTGCATGCGCTCGTCGATCACCGCGGTGATCAGCGCCCCGGCAAAGAACACCAGCGCCGCGTAGTACATCCACACCAGCAGCAGGACCAGCGCGCCCATCGAACCGTAGGCGCTGCCGGGGGCGGCCTGGGCGAGGTAGAGCCCGATCAGGTAGCGCCCCAGCGCGAACAGGCAGGCGGTGATGACACCGCCCAGCCAGGCCTGGCGCCAGTCCACCCGGCGGTCGGGCAGGTAGTGGTAGAGGAAGGCGAAGGCCAGCGAGTACAGCAGCAGGGTGGTCACATAGCCCACCGCCGGCAGCAGCGAAGGCAATCGCGCGAACACCAGCTGCAGGGCGGTGGTGGCGATCATCGACACGATCAGCAGGAAGCCCAGTGCCAGCACCACGCCCAGGGAGAACACGCGCTTGCGCAGCCACGCCCCGAGGCCGCCGAGCTTCGCGCCGCCGGTGCGGAAGATCAGGTTGAGCGCGCCCTGCAGCTGGGCGAACACCACAGTGGCGCCGACGAACAGCAGGGCGGTGCTCCACAGGCCGGCCAGCGAACCGACATCGGGCTGGGAATCGGCGTTGCGGATCACGGTGGAGGCCACCGCCGCGGCCTGCTCGCCGGCCAGCGACCCGATCTGGTCGACCAGCGACTGCTGCGCCGGCGGATACAGCGAGGCGGTCAGCCACAGCAGCAGCACCAGCAGCGGCGCCAGCGACAGCAGCGTGTAGAAGGACAGCGAGGCGGCCTGGGTGATCAGGTCGGCCTCGACGAAGCGCTTGACCATGTCGGCCGGCAGGCTTTCCTGCAGGCGTTCCAGGTGCCGGCGCAGCTTTGTGGGAGAAGGACGGGCCATGCGGGAGCGGGAAGCGACGGCCTGGCAAGCCTGCGGCCGGAGACGTCTGGGCTGCGTGAGCATCGCGGCGTGGCGCCGGCGGCGAGCAGGCGGCCGGACCGACGGCCCGGCCGGGCACGCAGCAGGAGCACACGACGCAGGCGCGCTCCCGTGGCGCCTGCGCGCGGCCGCACTGCGGCTCGTGGATGGCGGCATCGCACGCATACGCTGCGGCTATCGGCCTTCCGCGTGGGGCACTTCAACTGCGCACGTGCACTCCCCGGCGGCTCCGGATGACGGAGCCGGCCAGGGTCGGCGGCCATGGCGCGACCGGCCGGCGACTGGCGCGCCTGGCGAGGGCCGATCAGCCGGCGAGGCGGCGCTTGACCAGTGCGGAGACCTGGCCCATGTCGGCCTGCCCCGCCAGCTGCGGCTTGAGCACGCCCATCAGCTTGCCCATGTCGGCCGGACCGGCGGCGCCGGTCTGGGCGATGGCCGCGTCGATCGCCGCAAGGATCGCGGCCTCATCCAGCTTGGCCGGCAGGTAGCGCTCGATCACCTCGATCTCGGCCCGCTCGATGGCGGCCAGGTCCTCGCGCGCGGCGGCCTCGTACTGGGACACCGAGTCGCGACGCTGCTTGACCATCTTGTCCAGCACCGCCAGCACCGCGGCGTCGTCCAGCTCGATGCGCTCGTCCACCTCGCGCTGCTTGATCGCGGCGTTCATCAGCCGGATCACGCCGAGGGTCGCCTTGTCGCCGCCCTTCATGGCGGCCTTCATGTCATCGGTCAGTCGCTGCTTGAGGCTCATGGCTGCTCTCCTGGGGGTGGCGGGGACGGAGGCCGGGCGCGGCTCCCGGCGGGGCCGTCAGGTTCCTGCGGCCAACACAAAAAGCCGGCCACGCGTGGGCGTGCCGGCTTCGTGCCGTACCACCATGGCCCGGGCGACCGGGCACATGGCGCCAGCAGGCTCAGTACAGGCGCTGGCGCTTGGTGACGTCGCGCGACATGCG